>NZ_VIGB01000003.1:3010000-3150000 GCF_006636205.1 Kitasatospora acidiphila
TGCGTGGTGAAGTGTTCCAGTTTCACCTGAACGAAGAGTGCCGACGCCCGGATCGCGACCGGTCCGTCGGGTCCGCCGATCCGTCCCTCGCCCGCGGAGTAGACCTTGCGCCCGTGCACTCCGGTGACCCAGGCGTGGATGTGCAGGGTGGCGTCCACCGGCACCGGGCGGAGGAAGTCCGTCTCCAGGCGGCCGGTGACCGCGGCTGTGTGCAGCAGCCAGTTGAGCGAGCCCAGGGTCTCGTCCATCGCGGTGGTGAGGATCCCCCGTGCGCCAGGCCGGGGCCGCCCTGGTGGGCCGGCTTCACCACGAACTCGGCGATCACGTCGATGCCTTCGCCGGCCCGGATGTCCATCTGCAGTCCGCTGCTCTGCTGCGGTCCGCACCCGAAGCAGTGCACGTAGTGCGTGCCGAGGGTGGTGCCGGGCGCGGGGGCGTCGGGGTGGCGCACCGGCTCCGAGGCGTCCTCGGGCGGGGTGGTGGGGGTGCTCACGGATGCTCTGGGTACGGTCACGGGCCCGACCCTACTCATGAGTAGCCAGGATGCAATGGCCCACCGCCTCCAAGATCCAGCAATGCCTGGGACAGAATGGCGGTTATGTACGACGAACGCCTCACCGCACCCCGCTCCTGGTGGCTGCTGCCGGTCGCGGCCGGCCTGTCGCTCGCACTGATCCTGCTGAAGTTCGGTGCCGTGCCGGGGTTGGTCGGCCTGCTGGCGGGCTTCGTCGCGGCCGCGGTGGCGCTCAGCTCGTACGGCTCGGCGCGGATCCGGGTCGTCCAGGGGTCGCTGGTGGCCGGCCAGGCCCGGATCCCGGTCGAGGCACTGGGCGAGGCCCTGCCGCTGGACGCCGCCGAGACGGTCGCCTGGCGCTCCTCGAAGGCCGACCCCCGGGCCTTCATGCTGCTGCGCAGCTATGTGCGCACGGCACTGAAGGTGGAGGTGACCGACCCGGCCGACCCCACCCCGTATCTCTACCTCTCCACCCGCGACCCGCAGGCCCTGGCCGCGGCGCTGGACCAGGCCCGCGGCTGAGCCCCGGCCGCACGGCACGACACGCTGAGCCCCCGCCGCAGGGCACGACAAAGGGACGGTCCGTCAACTACGGACCGTCCCTTCGCCGTTCGAGTGCGCCCGAGAGGTTCGGGACGCAGGATCAGCCTCCGGCCCACCAAGGCGGGCCGGTCGGGGCGGTTTGCCGAGTCCGGCGGCGGTGCCGGGCACCTGTCCATCGGGATCGGGGGTGCGCCCAGATCTCAGGCGCAGTCGCGGCAGATCGGCTGACCGTTCTTCTCGTGGTCCAGCTGGCTGCGGTGGTGCACCAGGAAGCAGCTCATGCAGGTGAACTCGTCAGCCTGGCGCGGCAGCACCCGCACCGACAGCTCCTCACCGGAGAGGTCGGCACCGGGCAGGTCCATCGTCTCGGCGCCGTCGAAGTCCTCGATGTCGACAGGACCGGTCGACTTGTCGTTCCGGCGGGCCTTCAGTTCCTCGATGCTGTCCTCGTTGAGGTCGTCATCGGTCTTGCGTGGGGTGTCGTAGTCCGTTGCCATTGTTCGCTCTCCCCCTCTGGGTGTGTGCGGTATCTCCAGCGCACGTAACGCATGAGGGGCCGGTCTTGTGCCCGACCCGAGGCCGAGATTGTGCCTTACTTCAAGCCCTGTTACTCAATCGACACTCAGCGACGGGTCCGACCAGGTGATCCACACCACCTTCGAGGGACTCGCGGACAGTTGCCGACAGGGCTCGACAACGGCCCGATATCAGATACGGAAGGTGATGCTACGCCCTGCCGACCACCCGCACCAGGGGACCTTGACCCAGGTGGGAGGCGGATTCCCGACATCCGGGAGCGGCAAACCGGACAGCGTCTCCGATTACCGTCCGCAATGATCGGCTCAGCCGGGTCGATCACTCTGCGAGATCAGCCAAATGTGTACCGTGCCGGCATGTGACGTTCATCACAACGTGGGCAATTCGGACGAAATCGGCCGCAAGTGACCGGCTTCACTGCTCCTCGGAAGTGCCGCCAGTGGCGCCGGAAGCGCCCCCGGGTCACGCCTGCGCGGCCCTCGCGGCACGACGGGCCAGCAGGGCCGCCTGGCGCTCCTCGAACCGGGCAGCCTGGCCGTCCAGCCCCTCCAGGAAGAGCCCCAGCTCCTGCTGCGCCTGGATCCCGGCCGGCCCGAGGCCGCCGACCTCCAGCACCTTGAGGTGGCGCAGCACCGGCTGCAGCACGTCGTCGTGGTGGATCCGCAGGTTGTATATGCCGCCGATGGCGATCTGGGCGGCCGAGCGCTCGAAGCCGGGCATCCCGTGGCCGGGCATCCGGAACTCGGTCACCACGTCGCGGATCGCCTGCATGGCCAGGTCCGGGGTGAGCTCGATGGCCGCCTTGAGCAGGTTCCGGTAGAAGACCATGTGCAGGTTCTCGTCGTTGGCGATCTTCGCCAGCAGCTGCTCGCAGAGCGGGTCGCCGGACAGGTGGCCGGTGTTGCGGTGCGAGATCCGGGTGGCGAGCTCCTGGAACGCCACGTAGGCGATCGAGTGCAGCGCGCTGTGCGCGTTGTCGGACTGGAAGCCGGCGCCCATGTGGTCCATCCGGGCCCGCTCCAGGGCCACCGGGTCCACCGCCCGGGTGGCCAGCAGGTAGTCGCGGATGGCGATGCCGTGCCGCCCCTCCTCGGCCGTCCAGCGGTGCACCCAGGTGCCCCAGGCGCCGTCCCGCCCGAACAGGGTGGCGATCTCGTGGTGGTAGCTGGGGAGGTTGTCCTCGGTCAGCAGGTTGACCACCAGCGAGACCCGGCCGAGCGGGGTGACCTTGGACTGCGACAGCTCCCAGGCCTCGCCGCCGAGCACGCCGTCGAAGTCGCGCCCCTGGCTCCACGGGATGTACTCGTGCGGCATCCACTCCCGGGCGGCCTTGAGGTGCCGGTTCAGCTCGCCCTCGACCACCTCTTCCAGAGCCAGCAGCAGCCTGGCATCGGTCCATGCGGTCGAACCGGTGCGCTGAACGGGGGCAATGGTCACGACGGTGGCTCCTGGTGAAACGGGACGTGCGAGTGCACATGCGGGGTGCGGTACCTACGGTGTCGTACCTTACGGCAGCGTAGGTTACGGCAGCGTAAGTACTCGGCCCCGGATATGCCAAACGCCCTGCGCCGCCCCTTCTCGCAGGTGAGGGGCGCGCGCAGGGCGCTTCAGGAGGTTCGTGGACGGCTCAGGCGCCGGGGATCCGGACCCGCATGGTCAGTCCGCCGCCGGGCCGGGGCACCGCTTCGATCGAGCCGCCGTGCGCGCGCACCACCGAGCGCACGATCGACAGGCCCAGCCCCACCCCCTTGTCGCTGCGGGTCCGGTCGGCTCCCTTGAGCCGGCGGAACGGCTCGAAGATGTGCTCCAGCTCGTAGCCGGGCACCACGGGCCCGGTGTTGCTGACCACCAGCTCGCCGACCCCGCCGGGCCCGGGCGCCGTGGTGATCTCCACCCAGCCGTCCGGCACGTTGTAGCGCACCGCGTTCTGCAGCAGGTTGAGCGCGATCCGCTCCAGCAGCACCCCGTTGCCCGAGACCGCCACCGGGTTGAGCTCGGAGCGGATCTCCACCTCCCGGCCGGACGCCTCCGGCCGGACCTGCTCGACCGCCTGCAGCGCCACCTCGGAGAACTCCACCGGCCGCCGGTCGACCAGCTCGTTGTCGCTGCGGGCCAGCAGCAGCAGGCCCTCCACCAGCTGCACGCTGCGCTCGTTGGTGGCCAGCAGGGTCTTGCCGAGCTGCTGGAGGTCGGGCGAGGCGTTGGGGTCGGAGAGCTGCACCTCGAGCAGGGTGCGGTTGATCGCCAGCGGGGTGCGCAGCTCGTGCGAGGCGTTGGAGACGAACCGGCGCTGCGAGTCGAACGCCCGGTCCAGCCGGTCCAGCATGTCGTCGAAGGTGTCGGCCAGCTCCTTGAGCTCGTCGTCCGGGCCCTCCAGCTCGATCCGGCGGTGCAGGTCGGAGCCGGCCACCTCGCGGGCGGTGCGGGTGATCCGGCCGAGCGGGCGCAGCACCCGGCCGGCCATCGCGTAACCGGCCGCGAAGGCGATCACGGCGAGCCCGACCAGCACCGTGAGGGACTTGCGCAGCAGCGCGTCCAGCTCGGTGTGGGCTTGGGCGTTGAGCGAACCGCTGAGGTAGTGGTTGACGTCGTTGCCGGTGAGCACCTGGCCGTCGCCGGTGGTGATGTTCACGCCGGGGCCGAGCTTGATCTGGGGCAGCGAGATGTCCTGGAAGGCCTGCTCGACCATGAAGTAGGTGATCAGCAGCAGCAGCACCCCGGCCATCAGGAACATCCCGCCGTACAGCAGGGTGAGCCGGATCCGGATGGTGGGGCGGAACGGCAGCCAGCGCAGGCCGTCGCCGGGGTGGTACTGATCGGTCGGCAGCGGCGGCTCGACCGGGCGCGGCGGGTGCGGGGGCCGCGGCGGTGTCGGGTGCGAACTGCCGGAGGACCCGCCGGTGGTGGGCGGGGTAGTCATGGGTTCATCCCTCGGGTTGGGGTCAGATCCGGTAGCCGGAGCCGGGCACCGTGACGATCACGGCCGGGTCGCCGAGCTTGCGGCGCAGTGTCATCACGGTGACCCGGACGACGTTGGTGAACGGGTCGGTGTGCTCGTCCCAGGCCTTCTCCAGCAGCTGCTCGGCCGAGACCACGGCCCCGCCGGCCCGCATCAGGACCTCCAGGACGGCGAACTCCTTGGGGGCCAGCTGGATCGAGCGGCCGTCCCGGATCACCTCGCGGCGGCCCGGGTCGAGGCTGATCCCGGCCCGCTCCAGCACGGGCGGCAGCGGGACGGTGGCGCGGCGGCCGAGGGCGCGCACGCGGGCCACGAGTTCGCTGAAAGCGAACGGCTTCGGCAGGTAGTCGTCCGCGCCGATCTCCAGCCCCTCGACCCGGTCGCTGATGTCGCCGGAGGCGGTCAGCATGATCACCCGGGTGGCCAGGCCCTGGTCGACCACGCTGCGACAGACGTCGTCACCGTGCACCAGCGGTAGGTCGCGGTCGAGCACCACGACGTCGTAGTCGTTGACCGCGATCCGCTGCAGGGCGGCCTCGCCGTCGTACACCACGTCGACGGCCATCGCCTCCCGGCGCAGGCCGGTGGCCACGGCTTCGGCGAGCAGCTGCTCGTCCTCGACGACAAGAACCCGCACTGCGGTTGTCCCTTCTCCGGGGGCCACGCGCGGCGGGAGCGAGGTCCCGTGCGCGGGCCTGCGACTCCGACGGTCCCTCCATCCTGCCCCCTGTACGGGTAAAGCAGCGGTAAGTCGACCAGCGGCGACCCCTCGGAGTCGAACATCCGAGCGATCTCGGAGTGTGATGGCGGCAACTTTCCGTGATTTCTCCCGAATCGGAGGTTTCCCGGCCCGGGTGGTGGGGATGACGAGTGCAACCCGCGATCACGCCGTCAGGCAGTCGCACCCACCCGCCGCGCGTTCATCCGCACCGGCTGGGGGATCGCAAGCATCCACGGAGCGGCCCAGGCGCCGCACCCGTGCCCGCACCGGAGCCAGCACCGGTCGGGTGCAGCCGCTGGACCACCGTCCCTCCCAACCGGAGAACGCCGACCGCGCACGTCCGACACCGTAAGGGGGTCTGCCGCATGGACGCCTTCACCGCCGGAATCCTGCAGCGCATACGCAATGCCGAGCAGGATCTGCACCGTGCCCTCGAAGCCGGGGACGAGTTCCTGGCCGAGGTCGAACAGTCCGAACTGGAAGACCTGCGCCGGATCGCCGCCGACCACGGCGTCGACCCGCTGCTGGCGCTGCCCCGCAGCGCCTGACCCGGGCGCCCGCCAGCCGGGCGACTCCCGAACACCAGGGCCGGTCGACCGGCCCCCGACACGTGGTGAAACCCCGGTGCGATCCTCGCACCGGGGTTTCGCTGCCATCGGGCCGTCGGAATCCGGCGTTCCGCGGGCCCTCGTCAGTCGTGCCAGGCGCCCAGCTCGTCCAGGCGGGCCTGCAGCCGCTCGAAGGTGCCGGGCGGGGCCGCCACCAGCAGCTCCCGGGTGGCCTCGGTGCTCGGCCGGCCGCCGGTGCGGGCACCCGCCTCCCGGGCGATCAGGCCACCGGCCGCCTGGTCCCAGGGGGCCAGCCCGCGCTCGTAGTAGCCGTCCAACCGGCCCGCCGCCAGATCGCACAGGTCCACCGCCGCCGCACCACCGCGCCGGATGTCCCGCACCTCGGGCATCAGGGCGTGCAGCACCTCGGCCTGGTGCACCCGGGCCGGCAGCACGTAGTTGAAGCCGGTGGCGATCAGCGCCTGCCCCCACGGCGGGGTCGGCCGGACCGCCAGCGCGCGGCCGTCCAGCAGTGCGCCGCGCCCCCGCACGGCCTGGAACAGCTCGCCCCTGGCCGGCGCGAAGACCACCCCGACCACTGCCTCACCGTCCAGCTCGGCGGCCACGCTGACGGCCCAGTTGGGCAGCCCGTAAAGGTAGTTGACGGTGCCGTCGAGCGGGTCGACGACCCAGCGCACCCCGCTCCCGCCGGTCCGCTCGGTGCCCTCCTCACCCAGGTAGCCGTCCTGCGGGCGGCGGCCGGTGATCAGCTCGACGATCAGCTTCTCGGAGGCCAGGTCCATCTCGGTGACCACGTCGACCGGGCTGCTCTTGGTCGCCGCCACCCCGAGGTCGGCCGGGCGGCCGTCGCGCAGCAGCTCGCCGGCCCGTCGGGCCGCCTCCAGGGCCACGTCCAGCAGCTCGTCCAGCAGGGTCTGATCGGGCACGGTGCTCCTCCGTCTGTGGTTTCGGGGTCAGGCCTGGGCGGCGGCCGGCCGGGGCGCCCGCGGGTTGGGGCAGCAGGCGGCCGGGCAGACGTCGTGGCCGGCCCCGAGCCGCCCGAGCGCGCAGCGCGCCACCGGCACGCCCCGCTCGGTGGCCGCCCGCTCCAGCAGTAGCTCGCGCACCGCCGCCGCGAACCGCGGGTCGGCGCCGACGGTGGCGGCCCGGGCCACCGGCAGGCCGAGCTCGGCGGCCCGCGCCACGGCCTCGGTGTCCAGGTCGTACTTGACCTCCATGTGGTCCGAGACGAAGCCGATCGGCACCATCACCACGGCTGCCGCCCCGGCCTCCTGACGCTCCGTCAGGTGATCGCAGATGTCCGGATCCAGCCACGGGATGTGCGGTGCGCCGCTGCGCGACTGGTAGACCAGCTGCCACGGGCGGTCGGCCACGCCGGTGGCCCCCGCCACCGCCTCGGCCACCAGGTGCGCCATCTCCAGGTGCTGGGCGACGTAGGCGCCGCCGGGCGTGCCGCGGGCCGGGTCGTCGGGGGAGCCGGAGCTCTCGGCCATCGCGGTGGGGATCGAGTGGGTGGTGAAGGCCAGCTCGGCCCGGTCGCGCAGCCCGGCCGGCAGCTCGGCCAGCGCCGCCAGGGTCGTCTCGATCATCGGCTGGACGAAGCCCGGGTGGTTGTAGAAGTGGCGCAGCTTGTCCACGGTCAGCACGGGACGGCCCTCTTCGGCGAGCACGGCCAGCGCGTCGGCCAGGTTCTCCCGGTACTGCCGGCAGCCCGAGTAGCCCGCGTAGGCGCTGGTGGCCAGCACCGCGACGCGTCGGTGGCCGTCGTCGGCGATCTCGCGCAGCGCGTCGACCAGGTACGGCGCCCAGTTCCGGTTGCCCCAGTAGACCGGCAGGCCCAGACCGTGGTCGGCGAAGTCCTTGCGCAGCGCGGAGAGCAGGGCGCGGTTCTGCTCGTTGATCGGGCTGACCCCGCCGAAGCGGAAGTAGTGCTGCCCGACCTCGGCCAGCCGCTCCTTCGGGATGCCGCGGCCGCGGGTGACGTTCTCCAAGAACGGCACCACGTCCTCGGGGCCCTCCGGTCCGCCGAAGGAGAGCAGCAGCAGCGCGTCGTACGGCGCCGGGTCGGTGGGGGTCTGCGCGTCAGCCATGGCTCCGATCCTGCCACTGCCCGCGCTGGGTGCCGGACCACCCCACGGGTTTATCCGGTTGCTTTCGTTCGTAAGCTGTCTCAGGTACCCATGTTCCTTACTCCCCCGGTTCCCTGACCCTCCCGGAGCAGCCGTGCTGTCCAGCTACCGTCAGATCTTCGCCGCGCCCGGCTCGCTGGCGTTCTCCGCCACCGGACTGGTGTCCCGACTGCCGATCTCGATGGTCGGGGTCGGCGTGGTCACCATGTTCTCCGAGCTGCGCGGCTCCTACGGGCTGGCGGGTGCGGTCACGGCGACCCTGGCGCTGGCCTCGGCGGGCATCGGGCCGCAGGTCTCGCGGCTGGTCGACCGCTACGGGCAGCGCCGGGTGGTCCGGCCGGCCACCGCGATCAGCGTGCTGTGCTCGGCGCTGCTGCTGCTCGCCGCCTGGCGCTCCTGGCCGACCTGGACGTACTTCCCGTGTGCGATCGGGATGGGCGCCATGGGCAGCACCGGTCCACTGGTCCGGGCCCGCTGGGCGCAGCTCTACCGGGACGACCAGGCCAAGCTGCACACCGCCTACGCACTGGAGGCGGTGGTCGACGAGATCATCTTCATCGTCGGGCCGATCCTCTCCATCTGCCTGGCCACCTCCTTCTTCCCGGAGGCCGGGGTGCTGCTCGCCGCGGTCTTCGGGGCCGTGGGGGTGCTGCTGTTCACCGCCCAGCGGTCCACCGAGCCCCCGCCGCACCCGGTGGCGCGCGCGGCCGGTGGCTCGGTGCTGCGACTGCCCGGCCTGCGGGTGCTGATCGCCACCTTCGTCGCGATCGGGACGATCTTCAGCTCGGTCGAGGTGGTCACCGTGGCCTACGCCCGGGAGCAGGGCCACGGCGCGGCCGCCAGCCTGGTGCTGGCCGTCTACGCGCTCGGCTCCGGGGTGGCCGGCGTGGTGGTCGGCGTCCTGCACCCGCGCGGCCCGGCGGCCCGGCGGTTCCGCAACGGCGTCGCGGTGATGGCGGTGACGCTGACGCCGCTCAGCCTGGTGGCCGCCTGGTGCAGCGGCACGGTCGGCCTGGTCGCGGCCGGGGCCACCCTGTTCCTCTCCGGGATGTCCATCTCGCCCACCATGATCACCGCGACCGGCCTGACCGAGCGCCTGGTCCCGGCCGCCCAGCTGACCGAGGGGATGTCCTGGACCACCACCGGCCTCGGCATCGGCGTGGCGGGCGGCTCCTACCTGGCCGGCTCGGTGGTCGACGCCGCCGGGGTCGCGGCCGGCTACCGGGTCCCGCTGGCCGCCGGGGTCTTCGCCCTGCTGCTGGCCGCGGCGGGCGGGCGCTGGCTGCGCACCGACAGCCCGGCCGCGGCCCCCGAGCCGGCCGCGGTGGCGCCCTGACCGGACCGGTCCGAACCATGGACCGGCGGCCACCCCGTGGCTAGGCTCGCTACCCACTGGTAGCGCCCTCGGGGGGACGACCTGCGGGTGCAGCATGGACGCAGGAGGAGCCGTATGACCGTGACCGCCGGCCGTTGGACCAACTGGGCGGGCAACCAGAGCGCCGAGCCCAGCCGGGTGGTCACCCCGGCCTCCACCGAGGAGCTGGCGGAGGCGGTCAAGCAGGCCGGCGCCGAGGGCCGCACCGTCAAGGCGGTCGGCTCCGGGCACTCCTTCACCGCGATCGCCGCCGCCGGCGACGGCGTGCTGGTCCGCCCCGAGGGCCTGACCGCGGTGCGCGAACTGGACCGGCAGGCCGGCACCGTGACGGTGGAGTCCGGCCTGCCGCTGGCCAAGCTGAACCGGCTGCTGGCCGCCGCCGGCCTGTCGCTGACCAACATGGGCGACATCGAGGTGCAGACGGTGGCCGGCGCCACCAGCACCGGCACCCATGGCACCGGGCGCGACTCCGGCTCGCTGGCCGCGCAGATCCGGGCCCTGGAGATCGTGCTCGCCGACGGCTCGGTGCACCGCTGCTCCGCCACCGAGGAGCCGGAGCTGTTCCAGGGCGCCCGGCTGGGCCTGGGCGCCCTCGGCGCGGTCAGCGCGATCACCTTCGGGGTGGAGCCGGCCTTCCTGCTCACCGCGCACGAGGCGCCGATGACCTTCGACCAGGTGCTCGCCGACTTCGACCGGCTCACCCAGGTCAACGAGCACTTCGAGTTCTACTGGTTCCCGCACACCGACCGGTGCAGCACCAAGCGGAACAACCGCAGCCAGGGGCCGGCCGCGCCGCTGCCGCCGTTCAAGGCCTGGCTGGAGGACGACTTCCTCTCCAACACGGTCTGGGAGGGGGCCTGCCGGGTCGGCCGGGCGTTCCCGAGCAGCATCCCGGCCATCGCCGCGGCGGCCAGCCGGGCCTGGTCGGAGCGCAGTTACACCGACGTCGCCTACAAGGTGTTCACCAGCCCGCGCAAGGTGCGCTTCATCGAGATGGAGTACGCCGTGCCGCGCGAGACGGCGGTGCCGGTGCTGCGCGAGCTGAAGCGGCTGGTGGAGCGGAGCGACTGGAGGATCAGCTTCCCGGTCGAGGTGCGCTGCGCGCCGGCCGACGACCTGTGGCTCTCCACCGCGAGCGGGCGGGACACCGTCTACATCGCCGTCCACCTCTACCGGGGTACCGCCGAACGGGGGTACTTCACCGAGGTCGAGCGGCTGATGACGGCCCATCAGGGCCGCCCGCACTGGGGCAAGCTGCACACCAGGGACGCCGAGTACCTGGCCGCGGTCTACCCCCGCTTCGGGGACTTCACCGCGCTGCGCGACCGGGTCGACCCCGAGCGGCGGTTCGCCAACGCCTATCTGCGCCGGGTGCTGGGCGACTGACCCGCCGTCACGGCGTGGCGGTGGCAGTGGCGGGCGCCTCGGTGGCGCCGGCCGCCGGGGTCGTCGCGGGCGGCTGCGGGGCCCGGGTGGTCGGCGGCGCCGAGGGCGTGGCACTGGGCGTGGCCGCACCGGACGGGGTCGCGCTGCCGCTCGGCGAGGCGCTGCTCGGCGGCGCGGACGGGCTGGACGACGGCGAACCGGAGTCGGCGCCGGGCGTGCTGGGTGCCGTCGAGGAGCCGCCGGTCCCGCCGGACGGGCGCTCGGACGCGCCCTGGCCGGTCGGCGGGGCCGCCGGATCCGTGCGCGGTTCCCGGGCCGGGGCCTTGCGGCCGCCGTCGGGGATGATCGAGGTGCCGCCACCCTCCTGCCCGGTGGTGATCGCGTGCAGGTTCTGGCCGGAAGCCAGCTCGACGACCACGATCGGGGTCATCGCCAGCACGAAGACCAGCGCGGAGACCGCCGCATAGCCCTTCCAGGTCCAGCGGCGGCGGGCCCGCCGCACCGGCGAGTCGTTCCAGGAGCCGTCCGGGAGCGGCTCCGGCTCGGCGGGCTCGTCCTGCCAGGCGAGCGGCAGCGGCGCGGTGTCGGTGGCCGGGATCTGGCGCAGTCCGTTCACCTTGCTGCCCGGTGACCGCTCGGTCACCTCGCGCAACTGCTCACCGGTGCGTCGGAAGAGGTGCTGGAAGACGGCGCCGCCGCAGGTCGCGCCGACGCTGACCACCGCGGCGCCGATGATCGTGCCGTACACCCCGAGCTCGGAGGCGAGCACCGCGCCGACCACCGCGGCCAGCGCGCTGGCCGCGACCTGGGCCACGCTCAGATCGATCCGCCGACCGCTCGCGGGCCGCTCGGGCTGCTCGGGCATCCGGTCCTCTTCCAACATCCTCGATATCTCGTCAGGTTTCGCCCATCAGGCAAGTCATCCGCTCATCGCGCTATCCGATGGGACCGCCCATTGTGCATAAAGAAGGACACAAGGGTCGAAAATCCGGTTCTTCACAGTCGATATATGTGAAGATGATCACCGTCAGCTGATCGGCGGTCCGCCAATGGAGTCCCCCCTCTTGAGATTCCCGTGAATCGCGGGAGACTTGAGCGGCGAGCCGCCCCGCTGGTTGCCACGAATGGAGTACTGTTCGTGGAGCCTGGGCCTTCGGTCATCCTCTCGACTGCTTTTCCATCGGCGGTCGGAGCGAGAAGCCGTCAGGACCGGGCACGCACGGCGGCGCTCGACCCCGAACCGTCGCTCCACATCCACGTGCGGGGACCGGCCGGGAGGCTGACGCGGAGTCACCACGACGACGCGCCAAACAGGCCACCGTGCCACAGCGGTGTGTCCGGACCCAAGTCCGACACGCCGGGAGAACTCTGCAAGGTTGTGGCAAGTCGACAGTGGGCAGGCCACACTCAGTACGGGAGCAGCGACGCAGGTGACGTCGGCAGGCACCACCCGGGAGGTAACCGTGCCCGAATTGCGGGTTGTGGCCGTCAGCAACGACGGCACACGGCTGGTGCTCAAGGCTGCCGACAGCACGGAGTACACCCTTCCGATCGATGAGCGGCTGCGTGCCGCCATCCGGGGCGATCGGCCGCGCCTCGGCCAGATCGAGATCGAGGTGGAGAGCCACCTGCGCCCCCGGGACATCCAGGCGCGGATACGAGCAGGTGCCTCCGCCGAGGAGGTCGCCCAGGCCGCCGGGATCTCGGTGGACCGGGTGCGCCGCTTCGAGGGCCCGGTGCTGGCCGAGCGCGCCTTCATGGCCGAGCGCGCCCGCAAGACGCCGATCCGCCGTCCGGGCGAGGCCACCGGCCCGCAGCTGGGCGAGGCGGTTTCCGAGCGCCTGGTGCTGCGCGCCGCCGAGAAGGACACCGAGCGCTGGGACTCCTGGCGGCGTGACGACGGCACCTGGGAGGTCGTCCTCACCTACCGCGCGGACGGCGAGGGCCGTACCGCCAGCTGGACGTACGACCCGCCGCGGCGCCTGGTGCAGCCGAACGACGACGAGGCCCGCTCGCTGATCGGCGAGAGCGTGGAGCGGGAGGAGGAGTCGGTCTTCCCGTTCATCCCCCGGATCGCCCGGCTCCCCAGGACCGCCCGCACCGGCCGATGATCGAGCGGCCGTCGGCCGACCGGATCATGTCGCCGCCCGAGCGGCTGCCGGCCCGGGAGGCGCGGGAGGCCACTGCCGACTCGCGGGACTCGCTGACCAGCCTGCTGGACGTGGTGCCCGCCTTCCGCGGCGATCTGGCCGTGGGCCCGTCGGCGATCGAGGCGGCGCCGGTCGAGGAGAGCCAGGAGGTCGAGGAGACCGCCGCTGCCGCGGCCGCCGCGCCCGCCGTGGGCGCCGGCTCGGCCTACGCGGACATCCTGATGCCGCGGGCGGTGGCCCCGCACCGCGAGCGGTTGGTCGGTACCACCGACCGGCAGGCCGAGGCCGACGGTGTCCGTCCCGGCCGCCGGGCCACGGTGCCCAGCTGGGACGAGATCGTCTTCGGCAGCCGGCGCAAGAAGAGCGAGTGACGGTCCGGGGCCTCGGAGTGCCAAGGCCCCGCTGACCGTCCGTCAGCCCCGCTGCGGCCCGGTCGCGGCCGGGCGCTCCGGGTCGCTGGACCACTCGCTCCACGAGCCCGGGTAGAGCACCGTGCGGTAGCCGGCCAGCTCCAGGGCCAGCGCGTTGTGCGCCGCCGTCACGCCCGATCCGCAGTAGACGCCGACCACCGGGTGCTCGTCCGCGCCCAGTGCCCGGAACCGCTCGGCCAGCTCGGCGGCGGGCTTGAAGCGGCCGTCGGCGGCGTTGTTGTCGAAGGTCGGCGCGCTGACCGCGCCGGGGATGTGGCCGGCCCGCGGGTCCAGCGGCTCCACCTCACCGCGGTAGCGCTCACCGGCCCGGGAGTCCAGCAGCAGCCCGGTGCGGGCGAGTTCGGCGGCGCCGTCCTTGTCCAGGGTGGCGAGTTGCCCGGGGACCGGCTTGAAGTCGCCGTCCTGGGCGGCCGGCACCTCGTCGGTGACCGGCAGCCCGGCCGCCTGCCAGGCCGCGAAGCCGCCGTCCAGCACCCGCACCGCGGGGTGCCCGGCCCAGCGCAGCACCCACCAGGCACGCGCCGCCGCGGTGGCCGGGCCCGCGTCGTACACCACCACCGCGCGGTCGGCCGCCACCCCGGCCCGGCGCAGCGCCGCGCCCAGCACCTCGGGGTCGGGCAGCGGATGCCGACCGCCGTGGCCGGGCGCGCCGGGCGGAGCCGCCAGCGCCTGCTCCAGGTCGACGAAGTGGGCGCCGGGCAGATGGCCGGCCGCGTACTCGTCGGCGCCCGAGGCCCCGGTCGGGCCGGCCGCGGAGAGCACGAAGCGGATGTCCAGCAGCACCGGCGGCCGCTCGCCGGCCAGCTCGGCGGCCAGCTCGGCGACGGAGATCAGCGGAGAAGTGTTGTCCATGCGGCCATTCTGCTGGGTCACCCGGTCGACCGGTTGCGGTCGGCGATGCTTTGTGCGCTCTTTGCCATGATTTCCGTGCCGTCGCCCGCCCCGGCGTCCCCGCGGGTGGGAGCATCTGCCCGGGACCCGTGCCACCGGGCCGGGTACCCCCGCGAGGAGGTCGCGATGACGGCGGTACAGGTCCGGGTGGCGCACGGCTCACCCTGCTGGGTGACCCTGCTGGTCCATGATCTGGACCGCGCCCAGGCGTTCTACTCGGCGCTGCTGGGGTGGGAGTTCACCCCGGGGCCCGCCGAGCCGGGTGGCTATCTGCGGGCCACCCGGCACGGCGCCGGGGTGGCCGGGATCGGCCTGGCCCCGGAGCTGCCGGCGGCGCCCGTCGAGTGGACCGCCTACTTCGCGGTGGACAGCGCGGACGCCGCCTCGGCGCGGGTCCGCGAGCACGGCGGCACGGTGGCGGTCGGCCCGCTGAGCAGCGGTCCGGCCGGGCGCCTCGCCATCGCCGCCGATCTCTCGGGGGCCTTCTTCGGGCTCTGGGAGGGCCATGAGCACCTCGGCTGGGAGCTGGTCGGCGAGCCCGGCGCACCGGCCTGGACCGAGCTGGTCACCGGTGACGAGCCGACCGCCGCGGCCTTCTACGGCGCGGTGTTCGAGCGCCAGGTGGTGGCGGCGGACCCGTCGGCGGTGGCCCGGGGCGAGGAGGACGCCGCGCTGCGGGTGGCCGGTCAGCGGGTGGCCGGGCTGCGAATGACCGGGTTGGGCCAGACCCGCGATCTGCGGGACGGTCCGCCCCGCTGGCGGATCTACTTCACGGTGGCCGACGCGGATCTGACGGCCGGTCAGTGCCGGGCGCTGGGCGGCGCGGTGCTGGTGGAGCCGCGGGACACGCCGTACGGCCGGGTGGCGCGGCTCGCCGATCCCGAGGGCGCCCGGTTCTCGGTGGTCGCGCCCTGAGCCGCCGGCGCCGCGAACGGGTGGGTTACGGCTGCTCGAACGGCAGCACGTCCGGGGAGAGCGCGGCCGCCCGGGCGGTGGCGGCGGTGAGCCGGCGCCGGTGGTGGCGGCGGCAGAGCACCTCGTAGCCGACCTCGTCCTCGTTGACCGCGACGTCGCCGACCACCACCTGCGGGCCCTCCACGACCATCACCCCGCCCACCGTGCGGGCGTTGTGGGTGGCCCGGGCGCCGCACCAGCAGAGCGCCTGCACCTGCAGCACCTCGACCCGGTCGGCCAGTTCGAGCAGCCGCTGCGAGCCGGGGAACAGCCGGGTGCGGAAGTCGGTGGTGATGCCGAAGGTGAAGACGTCGATGCCCAGCTCGTCCACCACCCGGGCCAGCTGGTCGACCTGCTCGGCGGTGTAGAAGTTGGCCTCGTCGCAGATCAGGTAGTCGACCTTGCCGCCACCCGAGAGCAGCTGCACCACGTAGAGCTGGAAGTCGAAGCCCTCGGTCACCTCCACCGCCTCGGCGCGCAGGCCGAGGCGGCTGGAGATGGTGGAGGCGCCGGCCCGGTCGTGCCGGGCGAAGATGATGCCCTGCCGGCCGCGGGCGGCATGGTTGTGGTTCATCTGCAGCGCCAGGGTGGACTTGCCGCAGTCCATCGTCCCCGAGAAGAAGACCAGGTCAGCCATGGTGGGGTGGGGAAGCCTCTCTCAAGGGGTACGAATCTTCGGAGCGGGGGTCTCAGGGGCGGACTTCGAGCAGCGGCACGAGCTGCTCCACCGGGGTCATCGAGCCGTGCAGGCCGGTCATCGCCGACTCCCCCGGCTCGCTGCGGGAGGCGATGATCGCGATGTCGTCCCGGGCGGCGGCGACCACGTCGCCGATCCGGTGGTAGACCCGGTCGTCGACCGCGGGCCCGAACCAGCCGGCCTCGATCGCCTCGTCCCGGGTGGCCACCCACATCCGGTCGCCGAGCACCTCGCGCCAGACCGTGTGGACGTCGGCCGCCGCACCGGGCACCGCGTAGACGTGCCGGGCCCGGGCCTCGCCGCCCAGCAGTGCCACGCCGGCGCCGAGCTCCCAGTCGTCGTCGAAGTCGATCCGGTCCTCGGGCGCGATGTCGATCATGCCGTGGTCGGCGGTGACGTAGAGCGCGGAGCGGGGCGGCAGCTGCTCGGCCAGTCGCCGGGCCAGCCCGTCGACGGTGTTCAGCATCAGCCGCCACTCGTCCGAGTCGACCCCGTAGCGGTGGCCCATCGCGTCCAGCTCGCTGACGTAGGTATAGACCAACGCCCGGTCGGAGGAGGCGAGTTGACGGGCCGCCAGGTCCATCCGCTCCTCACCGGTGGTGCGGCCCAGGAAGTCGCCGCCGGACAGCGCCACCCGGGTCAGCGGGGTCTGCGCGAACAGCGGCGAGGAGACCTGGCTGGCGGCGACGCCGGCCGCGTGCACCCGCTCGAAGACGGTCGGGTAGGGCTGCCAGCTGTGCGGATCCACCGGGGGCTGCCAGCGCAGCTGGTTCATCAGCTGGTTCTGGCCGGGGATCGCCACGGTGTAGCCGGCCAGGCCGTGCAGCCCCGGCGGCAGGCCGGTGCCCACCGAGGCCAGCGAGGTGGCCGTGGTGGACGGGAAGCCGGCGGTGAGCGGCCGCCCGGTGCCGCCCAGCGAGCTGTCCAGCAGCCCGGTCAGGAACGGCGCCCACTCGGGGTGACGGCGGATCAGCTCCCAGCCGAGGCCGTCGACCAGGAAGACGCAGACCCGGTCGGCGGGTTCGAGGGCAGGGTCGCGGTGAAGCCGGGCACCCCCAGGCCCGCCGCCACCGAGGGCAGCAGATCGCTGAGCGAACCGGAGCCGTAGCCGGGTGCGGGCGCGCCGGCCACGTCCAGCAGGTCGTACGGATCGGGGCTGTGGAAGAACTGCGACACGCCTCAGGCCCTGCTGATGGTGGCCTCGGACAGCGCCCGGGCGAAGACCAGGGCCTGGGCCACCGTCTCCGGGCCGTCCCCGGCCTCGCTGACCCGAAGTGACAGGTCGTCAGCCGTGGCCGAGCCGGTGTAGCCGTGGTCGGCCTCGCAGTTCGGGTCCGAGCAGCCGGCCGGCTCCAGGTCGATCCGCTGCACCGCGCCCCAGCCGATGGTGAGCACTACCTCGCGGGGCAGCCGGCCCGGGGTGTACGTCTCCGGGTTGGCCACCATCCGGCTCAGCACCACCGAGCCGATCCGGTCCAGCCGGACGCTCTCGGTCGAGGTGGTCGCGTACGGCACCGGGCTGGTCGCGTCGGCGGCCTGCTCGTCGGTGTGGCTGACCACGAACCTGCTCGGGGTGAGCACCAGCACGGTGACGTGCCGGCGGACCTCGTTGGCGTCGAACGTGGTCTCCTGGTGGACCAGGTAGGAGCTGATCGGCTCGGGGCCCACCGCGGACTCCACGGCCTCGGACACCAGCGCCGGGTAGTAGCCACTGCGCTCGATCGCGGAACGCAGGTCCTGCGTGGTGGTGGTACCGGTCTTCGCCATAACTCCATCCTGGCATGCCCCGCCGACCCGGCGGGCTGGACTGCGCCGTACCGCCCCGGGCGGGAGTCCCCGAGGCGGGCGCAACCCAGGAAGGTTACAGCGTGCTCATGCTCCGCGGGCCCAGATCGGTCCGCGACGGCAGTGGCGCCACCCGCACCGCGGCGCCCAGCACGGCCAGTCCGTGCGGTGCCACCACCACCGGCTCCAGCTCCACCGAGGCCACTTCCGGCAGGTCGTCGACCAGTTGGGAGACCCGCAGCAGCACCTCCTCCAGGGCGGCGGTGTCCACCGGGGCGGCGCCCCGCCAGCCGAACAGCAGCGGTGCCGCCCGGACCTCGCGGACCAGGCCGGCCACGTCCTGGTCGGTGGCCGGGATCAGCCGGTGCGCCACGTCGCCGAGCAGTTCGGCCGGGGCGCCGGCCAGGCCGAAGGCCAGGATCGCACCGACCGCCGGGTCGACCGTGGCGCTGATCACGGTGTCCACCCCGCGGGCCGCCATCCGCTGCACCACCAGCTCGGCCCGCGCGGCGCCGCCGAGCAGCTCGGAGAGCTCCCGGTGGGCGCGGCGCAGGCCGTCCTCGTCGGTCAGCTCCAGCCGGACGCCGCCGAGGTCGGGGCGGTGCCGCAGATGGGTGGCGGTGGCCTTGAGCGCGACCGGGTAGCCGAGCCGGTCGGCTGCCCGGACCGCCTCCTCCTCGGTCACCGCGGGCAGGGCGCGCAGGACGTCGATGCCGTACTGGCCGAGCAGCTCCGCGGTCTGCTCGTCGGGCAGCGTGAAGCGGGCGCCGCCGGGCTGGGATCGAAAGGTGCGGCGCGATGGGGGTCCCCCCGGACGAAGTCTGGGGGAGCCTCCGGCAAGGGTGGTGGTGGGCGACGGGCGGGACGCCGCCGCAGTGCTGGTGGCCAGCGCCGCCTCGACCAGGGCGCGGGCGGCGGGGGCATCGATCCGGTCGAACTCGGGCACCCGGGCGGTCTGCTCGGCGGTCTCCGCGAGGCGCCGCCAGGTGCCGTAGCGCACGGCGTGCGCGAGGGCGCGCACGGCGCGCTCGGGGGCTGGGTAGGCGGGCACGGGCTGCTTGGCGGCGCGCAGCACCCCGGAGAGCTCGCCGAGCGCCAGGTGGATGAGGAGCAGCGGCTTGCCGACCCGGCGCGCGCTGTCGGCGGCGTGCAGCAGGCCCTCGCCGAGTGCCGGGTCGTCGGCCGCGAGCATCAGCTCCTCGCGCAGCGCCAGGCTGGGGCTGGCGATCGGCGGGATGGCCACCGCGATCACCGCGTCCACCGAGCCGTCGCTGAGCGCGGTCTCCAGCGCCACCCGGAAGTGCTCGCCGGTCGCGGCGGTGGTCAGGTCGACCGGCGGGTGCGGGCGCAGTCCGGCGCTGAGGCAGCTGTCGTAGGTGAGCAGGCCGAGCGAGTCGGAGTTGCCGACCACCGCGACCCGGGGCCCGGCCGGCAGCGGCTGTCCGGCCAGCAGTTCGCCGGTGTCCAGCAGCTCGGTGATGGTCGCCACCCGGATCACCCCGGCCTGCTGGAAGAGCGTGTCCACGGTGGCGTCGCTCAGCCTGCTGGTGGCCGGCGGCACCGCGTGGCCGGGCGGCAGCGAGCCGGTGTGCCGGGCGCCCTTGACCACCACCACCGGCTTGGCGGTGGCCAGGCGCCGGGCGATCCGGGTGAACTTGCGCGGGTTGCCGAAGGACTCCAGGTAGAGCAGCACCACCTCGGTGGCCGGGTCCTCCTCCCAGTACTGCAGCAGGTCGTTGCCGGAGACATCGGCCCGGTTGCCGACCGAGGCGAAGGAGGAGACGCCGAGTCCGCGCTGGTGCGCCGCCTCCAGCAGCGCCACGCCGATCGCACCGGATTGGCAGAAGATCCCGAACGGGCCGGTCTGCGGCAGCCGGGGTGCCAGCGAGGCGTTGAGCGGATGCTCCGGCGAGGTGGTGAGCAGCCCGAAGGCGTTCGGGCCGATCACCCGCATCCCGGCGGCCCGGGCCTGGCGCACCAGGGCCCGCTGCCGGTCGCGCCCGGCCGCCCCGGTCTCGGCGTAGCCCGCGGTGACCACCACCAGGCCCTGCACGCCGTGCGCGCCGCACTCGGCGACCACCCCGGGGACCACCTCGTCCGGCACCGCGACCAGGGCGAGGTCCACCGGTCCGGTGAGCTCGGCCACCGAGCGGTGCAGCGGCACGCCCTCCAGCTCGGTGCCGCCCGGCGCCCGGCTGTTGACCGCGTACACCGGCCCGGCGTACCCGCTGGCCAGCACCGAGCGCAGCAGCGTCCGGCCCACCGAGTGCTCGTCCCTGGAGACCCCGATCACCGCGACCGAACGGGGCGTCAGCAGCCGCTGCACCGATCGCGCCTCGGCCCGGTGCTCGCGGGCCCGCATCACGGCGAGCGAGGCGGCGGTGGGTTCCAGGTCGAACTCCAGGTGCACCACGCCGTCCGCGAAGCTGCGCTTCTGGACGTAGCCGGCGTCGGTGAAGACCTTGGTCATCCTGCGGTTCTCGGGCAGCACCTCGGCGACGAACCGGCGGATCCCGCGCTCCTGGGCGACCGCGGCGATGTGCTCCAGCAGCACCGACGCGACGCCCCGGCCCTGGTGGGCGTCCTGGACCAGGAAGGCCACCTCGGCGTCGGTGCCGGTGGCACAGGGGCGCCCGGTCTCGTCGATCCGGTCGTAGCGCACGGTGGCGATGAACCTGTCGCGGACCACCACCGCCAGGGCGACCCGGTTGACGTAGTCGTGGTGGGTGAAGCGCCGCACGTCCTTGTCGGAGAGCCGCGGGTAGGGGGCGAAGAACCGGAAGTACTTCGACTCGTCGGAGACCTGGGCGTAGAAGTCGACCAGTCGCTGGGCGTCCGCGGGCACGATCGGCCGGATCCGCGCCGTACCGCCGTCGCGCAGCAGGATGTCGGCCTCCCAGTACGGGGGTAGCCGAGGGCCTGGTCAGCGCCTGAGTGCTCCACAACCGCCAGGCTATCCGGCGGGGCGGCGACCTGCTCCCGCGGTGCGGGCCCGACGGGGTGGGAGGCGTTTCCGGGCCGCCATGCCAGAATGGTCTAGACAACGCTGTCGCAACCTGCACCATCGGAAAGGCACGTCATCATGGCTGAGCGCCGCGTCACCATCGGTTGGCCCGAGGGCCTGCACGCCCGTCCCGCCTCCGTCTTCGTCCGGGCGGCCGCCGCCGTGGGCGTGCCCGTCACCATCGCCAAGGCCGGCGGCACCCCGGTCAACGCGGCCTCGATGCTGGGCCTGCTGGCGCTCGGCGCCGAGGGTGGCGAGGAGGTCGTGCTGGCCTCCGACGCCCCCGAGGCCGACGCGGCGCTGGACCGACTGGCGAAGATGGTCGAGCAGGGCCTGGACGAGCTGCCCGCGGCCTGAGCCCGTGACCGCGGCGGCGGCCCACTGCCCGGGACGCCGCCGCGCGAAATCCACTACCGGACCGCCGCGCCGCTTTGCGATCATGCTCGGATGCCCGAACTGATATCCGAAGCACGCGACTTGACCACCGACGACGCCATTCTGGACTGGGCGGTCCAGGGCTTCGCCCCCGGCGTGCGGGTCTGGACCCTGGGCGCCGCGAACGCCGTCGCCTCCCCCGACCTCTCCTGCCGCGACCGGCTGGCGGTGCACGGCCCCGTCGAACCGCTGGCCGTCCTGATCCGCCACGTCTTCGCCGAACTGGGCACCAGCTACCGCCCGATGGGCGACCGCGCGCTGATCGAGCAACTGATCGACCGACTCCCGGAACTCCGCCCGATCCACCCGTTCCTGTGGATGGACGTGACCGGCGACTCGCTCGCCACCCGCCCCGCCGCGCACTGGCTGACCCCGGCCGAATACCCCGAGGCCGCCGAGCTGCTGGACCTGGCGATGCCCGACTCCTACGCCCACCCGCTGCGCCCCGGCGCCACCCGCTGGGCGGGCGTGCGCGACGAGGCGGGCCGGCTGACCGCCGTGGCCTGCGAGGCCTGGAGCTCCCCGACCACCGGCTTCATGGCCGGCGTCGCCGCCCACCCGGAGTACGGGCGCGGGCGCGGACACGCGGAAGCCGCCTGCCGCCTGGTCCTCGACGCGCTGCTCCGCGCCAACGGCCGCGCCGCCCTGATGGTGCACGCGGACAACCCGGCCGCCATCCGCCTCTACCGGCGGCTCGGCATGGCGTCGCGCGAGCTGAGGGCGGCTCAGCACGTCGGTTGAGCTCAGTTCGGCGCCACCGGCATCGCCTCGAAGCCGTCGTAGAGGTAGGCGTAGACCTGGGCCAGGTACGCCGTCAGCTCCTCGACGTCCGGGAACGCGATGTAGGTGAGCCCGTACCACTGAGCGACCGTCAGGGGGCGGTTGCGGACGACGTGGATCAGGCCGGCCCGGATGGTCTCCCGGTAGTCCGGCCAGGCCGCGGCGAAGGTCTCCCGCAGCTCGCCCAGGTCGTCGGCCGCCTCCACCCCGAGCCACCCCGCGCAGAACCGCACGAAGCGGTGGTCCACGCCCGGTGCGTCCAGGCCCAGTTCGGCCAGCGGCACGGTGACCGGGTCGATCGCGCCGCCGGGGTAGGGGTAGGCGTCGGTCAGCAGCAGGTCGCCGCCGCGCTCCGGCCCCGGCCGGCCGGGCCGCAGCTCCGCGGTCGGACGGTAGACGCCGTAGACGAACCCGTCGGAGAAGTCGGCGTTCACATAGCCGACCTCACCGCCGGGCCCGTACGGCGCCTGCGGGTCGATTCCGAACCCGGTGGCCCAGCTGGTCCCGGCCGACGCGGGGCCGTACAGCTGCCGGAACGGCACGATCGGCGCCAGGTCGTGGTCCTTGAGCGCCGCCGCCCGCAGCACGTCGTCGGCCACCACCAGCGCCTCGTCCGAGTCGAAGCGGGTGGCCCAGGGGCCGCAGCGGGGCGGCAGCTCGTCACGAAGGGGCATCGGTCTGGATAACTCCGTCCTGGTCAGGGGCTGGGCGCGATCGGGTGGTCGGGGCGGTCGCCGAACACGTAGTCCCGCAGATCGTCCAGGAACCCGTACAGCTCGTCCTCGGTGAGGAAGTAGTAGCCGGTCAGCCTGAGCCAGGCCGCCGAGTCGGCCGGCCGCCGCTCGATCAAATAGTCCAGGCTGCGCCGCAGTCGCTCGGCGAAGTCCTGGTCCTCCCGGGCCCAGTCGCGGGCCTGGTAGAGGTCATCGATGATCTCCGGGTGGAAGCAGTTCCGGTAGAACCGGCGCAGCTGCTCACTCGAAGCCCAGTCGGGGATGTCACTGCCGTCCCAGTCGGCCACTGCCACGATGTACTCCTCGACTCAACGGGACGGATTGTGCAGGTCGACCGGTTCCGGGAACATCGTATGCAGTTTGAACCCGCCGTTCCCGTCCGGGTGGTAGATGGCCTTGATCGTAGCGTCCGTGAAGTCGACCGGCCGGTACTGCACATTGCCGGCCGCGTCCAGCGGCTGCTTGGGATCGATGTAGTAGCCGCGGAACCGGCCCGTGTGGTCGCCCGGCCCCCAGGCGTCCTGCGGCGAGAACTCCACGACGTGCGGCGGGGTCTGCGGGATCCGGCCGCGGGCGTACTCGTCGGCGTACATGAAGCCCTCCTGGTCGTTGAAGGCCGTCGAGTACTTGTCGCACTTGTGCCTGCGCGGCGGCTGGCCGGGCTTCTGGTCGGCGTCCATGTAGAGGTCCGGCGGGGAGAGCTTCTTCCTGGCGTCCGGGCCGTGCAGCGGATCGATCTTGTCCTTGGAGATCACATAGCCGTTGGGATCGAACATCGGCGTCTGGTTGTTGGCGGGGCCGCCCATCACCGGGGTGCCGAGCCGGTCCTTCAACTGGTCGTCGTTCGCCTTCAGATGGCGGCCGACACCGTGCCCCTGCTTGTCCAGGCCATCGATCCTGGTGGCGACCCGCTTCTGGTACTGGTCGCGCATCCCGTCATCGCCCAGCACCGTCTGCCCGGACTTGATCCTGATCGGGTCCTTCTCGCCCGCGGGCGGGCGGCGCAGGCTGCGGCGGATCCGCTCCTCCGCGTCGTCCAGGTTCTTCTTGGTGACCTCCAGGCCCTGCGCGATCGACCGGTGGCCGCCCTCCATCGCCTTCGACATGTCACCGATCATCGAGTCCATGATCGGCCGGACCGCCTTCTGCACCAGCTGGCCGTACTTGCCCTTGCCCAGCAGTCGCCCCCGGGTGGCCTCGTCGAGGTTGCTCGCGTGGCCGGCCACCCGGTCGGCATGCCCGTGCACCTGCTCCGCGGCGTTCCCCAGATGCTCCGGGTGCGCCTGGAATCCCTTGCTCATGCCGCGTTCCCCTCACCGAGAATCGCCCCGCCGGTGGCCGCCGGACCCAGCGCCGCCTGCACGCCGTGGAAGACCAGCCCGGAGACCGCCTGCGCGATCGCCGCCTGGAAGGGCTCGATCGCGGTCGAGACCAGGTTGCCGATGATCTCCTGCTCGATCTGCTGCAGGATCCCGTTGACCAGCAGCTTGCCGCCCTCGATGATCGCCGCGTTGGCCGCCTCCGCGAGGCCCGCGGTGGCGATCGCCGCGGCCTGCTCGGCCGCGAACTCCACGGTCATCGAGATGAGTTCGGCGATCACCGCCCCCTTGGCGGCCACCACCGCGTCGGCCGCGACGTCCAACGCGTCGGCCAGCAGCCCGCAGTGGTCGATCAGCACCTTCATGTGGCCGTTCGAGGCCAGCGCCCAGCGCGCCACCATCGCCTCGTACGACTCGCCCTGGTAGACCGCCCCGAGGTTCTGGACCGCCGAGTGGGTGTCGTCGTGGGCCTCCTGGACGCCCTTGGCGTAGTCGCGGACGTGGTTGCCCCACTCGCGCAACTCGTCCTCGTCGATCTCCGGCCAGTTGAGGCCGATCAGGTTCATCACCCAGACCAAGTCATCGGGCAGTTCGATCGACAACCCGGCCTCCTTTCGTCCCCCGTGCGCCAACCTGACGAACTCTCATGGTGCCAGCC
Organism: Kitasatospora acidiphila; assembly: GCF_006636205.1. Classification (NCBI taxonomy): domain Bacteria; kingdom Bacillati; phylum Actinomycetota; class Actinomycetes; order Kitasatosporales; family Streptomycetaceae; genus Kitasatospora; species Kitasatospora acidiphila. The sequence goes on from NZ_VIGB01000003.1 coordinate 3,034,572, forward strand.
AGTTCCACCCCCGGGGACGCCACCACCAGCAAATTCAGTTCTCCGGTCGGGCCTCAAGTGCCATGGTGGAGCGATGGATTCCAATGATCGCGCACGTCTGGCCCGATTCACCCACGCCCACCACCCGATCTGCGCACCGCTGAGCGACGACTCGGTCACCGCCCTGCTGGGGCGCGCGGTGACGACCGGCCAGGAGCGCATCCTGGATCTCGGCTGCGGTGAGGGCGCCTGGCTGCTCCGCGCGCTGGCCGCGCACCCCGACGTCACCGCCGACGGGGTGGACATCAACGCCGGCGGCCTCACCGCCGCCCGCCAGAGCGCCGAACGGCTCGGCGTGGACCGCCGACTCGGCCTGCACCACCAGCCGGCCGCCGAGTTCACCGCCGCGCACCCCTACGACCTGGTGTTCTGCGTCGGCTCCACGCACGCCTTCGACGGCCTGCTCCCCACCCTCACCGCCGCCCGCCGCCACCTCGCCCCGGGCGGCCGGGTGCTGATCGGCGAGGGCTACTGGCAGCGCGAGCCCGACCAGGCCGCCCTGGACGGATTCGAGGCCACCCGCGAGGACTTCGACGACCTCCCCACCCTGGTCGACAAGGTCATGGCCGACGGCTGGGTCCCGGTCGCAGGCCACCAGAGCACCCAGGCCGAACTCGACGACTACGAGTGGGCCTGGACCGGCTCCCTCGCCGAGTGGGCCCTCGACAACCCGTCAGACCCGCTCGCCGCCGACGCCGCCCGCCTCGCCGACGAGCACCGCCACGGCTGGCTGCACGGCTACCGCGACACCTTCGGCTTCGTCACCATGCTGCTGCGCCGCCAGGACTGACCAGTTCCCGAGGCCCGACCCGACGATCTGCTCCCGGGCCCGCCGGATGCGCGTCGGCGGACACGGCGCCAACCCACGCCGTATCCGCCGACCGCACCGCACCCCTCGGGGATCAGCCCTTCACGCAGACCACCTGCTTGAGGTGCGCCACCACCTCGACCAGATCGCGCTGCTGGTCCATCACCTTCTCGATGGACTTGTACGCGCCCGGGATCTCGTCGACCACGCCGGAGTCCTTGCGGCACTCCACGCCCCGGGTCTGCTCCTGCAGATCGCGGACGGTGAACTTCTTCTTCGCCGCGGTCCGGCTCATCTTCCGACCCGCGCCGTGCGACGCGGAGTTGAAGGAGGCCGGGTTGCCCAGACCGCGGACGATGTACGAACCGGTGCCCATCGAGCCCGGGATGATGCCCAGGTCGCCGGAGCCGGCCCGGATCGCGCCCTTGCGGGTGACCAGCACGTCGACGCCGTCGTACCGCTCCTCGGCGACGTAGTTGTGGTGGCAGCTGATGACCTGCTCGAAGGCGACGTCGGCGCGCGGGAACTCGTCGCGGACGGCGTCCTGGAAGAGCGCCATCATCATGGCCCGGTTGTACTTCGCGTAGTTCTGGGCCCAGAACAGGTCGTTGCGGTAGGCCTGCATCTCCGGGGTGTCCGCGAGGAACACCGCCAGGTCGCGGTCGACGATGCCCTGGTTGTGCGACAGGCCGCGCGCCACCGTCATGTGGTGCTCCGCCAGCTCCTTGCCGATGTTGCGGGAGCCGGAGTGCAGCATCAGCCAGACCGAACCGGCGTCATCGAGGCAGAACTCGATGAAGTGATTGCCACTTCCGAGCGTTCCCATCTGCTTTGCCGCCCGCTCGTGACGGTCCTTGACCGCCGGGGTGATCGAGTCGAAACCGGACCACATCCGCTGCCACTGGGCCACCGGGAAGCCCTGCAGCTTGGCCGGGTCCAGCGGCGAGTCGTGCAGGCCGCGGCCGACCGGGATCAGCCGCTCGATCCGGGACCGCAGCCGGCTCAGGTCGTCCGGCAGGTCGCGGGCGGTGAGCGAGGTCTTCACCGCGCTCATGCCGCAGCCGATGTCCACCCCGACCGCGGCCGGGCAGACCGCGCCCTTCATGGCGATCACGGAGCCGACGGTGGCGCCCTTGCCCAGGTGGACGTCGGGCATCACGGCCAGGCCGTGCAGCCAGGGCAGGGTGGAGATGTTGCGCAGCTGCTGCATCGCCGCGCCCTCGACGGTGGCCGGGTCGGCCCACATCCGGATGGGGACCCGCGCGCCGGGTACCTCGGTGTACGACATGGTGGAACTGACCCCCAAAGGTCGATGGTTCAAGCGTAGGACTGCCACGCGAAGCTTCCGGCGTGGCTCGGGGAAGATCGGGAAAGCGGTGCGCTCAGGCGGTGGTTCGGGAGGGATACGACGGCCTCGGGGAGCGCTTTCGCACTGGCTCGACCCGCATGGTGACCGCCTCCTCTCCTGAACTCGACAACAGCCGCGCGCCGCGACGGGGATATCAACCCATGAGGCCGATCACAGGCGCAAGCGAAATATCCGAAGAGGCCCGGCGAGCCGTGCTCGCCGGGCCTCTTGGCACTGCTTGACGCCGCTTGACGCCGTGTCAGCTGACGACCGTGACCTCGCCGATCCCCAGCGCCTTGACGTCCTCGGCGATCACCGAGGCGTCGCCGACCACCACGGTGACCAGCCGGTCCGGCGGGAAGGCGGCGACCACGGCGGCCGTGGCGGCGGCGGTGTCCAGCTCGGCCAGCTGCCGGTAGACCTCCGCCTGGAAGTCGTCCGCGAGCTGCTGCTCGACCTGGTCGGCCAGGGTGGCGGCGACCGAGCCGGCCGTCTCGTACTTCAGCGGCGCGACGCCGACCAGGAACTGCACGGCCTCCTCCCGCTCGGCGTCGGTGAGGCCCTCGGCGGCCAGGGTGCGCAGGATGGCCCAGGTGTCGGCGAGCGCGGGGGCGGTGGAGGCGGTGTCCACCGAGCCGCTGATCGCCATCATGGCCTGGCCGGTGCCCTCGGCGTTGGAGCGCAGCGGCTGGGCGAAGGCCCGCACGCCGTAGGTGTAGCCCTTCTCCTCGCGCAGCACCCGGTCCAGGCGGGAGGTGAGGGTGCCGCCCAGGCAGTAGGTGCCGAGGATCTGGGCGGACCAGGCGGGGTGGTGGCGGTCCGGCCCGACCCGGCCGATCAGCAGCTGGGTCTGCACCGAGCCGGGCCGGTCGACGATGATCACCCGGCCGCGGTCGTCGGCGGCCACCGAGGCGACGGTGCTGGGCGCTGCCTGGTCGCCGGTCCAGCGGCCCAGGGTGGACTCCAGCAGCTCGGGCAGCTCGACGCCGGCGAGGTCGCCGACGATCACCATGGTCGCCGTGGACGGGCGGACGTGGGCGTCGTAGAAGGCCTTGACCGCGGCCCGGTCGATCAGCTGCACCGTCTCGGCGGTGCCGGAGCGCGGCCGGGAGAGCCGGTCGTCGGCCGGGAACAGCTCGGCGTAGAGCGCCTTGGCGGCACGCCGGGCCGGGTTGGCCTGCTCATGGACGATCTCGTCGAGCCGGTTGGCCACCAGGCGCTCGACCTCGTCGGCGGGCAGCGCGGGCGAGCGCAGCGCCTCGGCGAACAGGGTGAGGCCGCGTTCCAGGCGGGAGGCCGGCACCTCCAGCACCGCCCGGATGCACGGGTGGTCGGCGTGCGCCTCCATGGTGGCGCCGGCCCGCTCCAGCTCGCCGGCGAACTGCTCGGCGGTGAGCGTGTCGGTGCCCTCGTTGAAGGCGCGGGCCAGGATGGTGGCCACCCCGTCGAGCCCGGCGGGCTCGGCGGCCAGCGGGGCGTCGATCAGCACCTCGATGGCGACCAGCTGCTGGCCGGGGCGGTGGCAGTGCAGCACGGTCAGGCCGTTGGCCAGGGTGAGCCGCTGCGGGGCCGGGAACGCCCACGGGGTCGGGGTGCCGGGCTTGGGCTGCGGGTGGAAGGTCATGGTGGGGGCGGCGCTCATGCTGCCTCCTCCTCATCGTCGGTGGAGGCGGCGACCGGCTCGTAGACCAGGACCGCGCGGTTGTCGGGACGCAGGCGGGCCGCGGCGACCGCGCGGACCTCCTCGGCGGTGACGTCGAGCACCCGGGCGACGGCGCCGTTGACCAGCTTGGGGTCGCCGAACAGCACGGCGAACCGGCAGAGTTCGTCGGCCCGGCCGGCGACCGTGGTGAGCCGGTCCAGCCACTCGCGCTCGACCTGCGCCTGGGCCCGCTCCAGCTCCTCCGCGCTGGGGCCTTCGGCGGCGAACCGGGCCAGCTCCTCGTCCACGGCGAGCTCGATCTGGGCGATGGTGGCGTCGCCGGCGGCCTTGACGTCCAGCCAGCCGAGCGACGGGGCGCCGGCCAGCCGGAGCAGCCCGAAGCCGGCCGAGATCGCGGTGCGGTCGCGGCGGACCAGGCGGTTGTAGATCCGGCTGGACTCACCGGAGCCGAGCACGGTCAGCGCCAGGTCGGCGGCGTCGGCCTCGCGGGTGCCGTCGTGCGGCAGCCGGTAGGCGCTCATCAGGGCGCGGGAGGGCACATCCTCCTCGACCAGCTCGCGGACCTCGCGGCCGACCACCTCGGGCAGGCTGCCGTCGCGCGGCGGCTGCTTGCCGTCGTGCGCCGGGATGCTGCCGAAGTACTTCTCCACCCAGGCGATGGCCTGCTCCGGGTCGATGTCGCCGACCACCGAGAGCACCGCGTTGTTCGGCGCGTAGTAGGTGCTGAAGAAGGCGCGGGCGTCCTCCAGCGTGGCCGCGTCCAGATCCGCCATCGAGCCGATCGGGGTGTGGTGGTACGGGTGGTCCTCGGGGTACGAGAGCGCGGTGAGCTTCTCGAAGGCGGTGCCGTAGGGCACGTTGTCGTACCGCTGGCGGCGCTCGTTCTTGACGACGTCTCGCTGGTTCTCCATCGACGCCTCGTCAAGCGCGGCCAGCAGCGAGCCCATCCGGTCGGCCTCCAGCCAGAGCGCCAGCTCCAGCTGATGGGTCGGCATGGTCTCGAAGTAGTTGGTGCGCTCGAAGCTGGTGGTGCCGTTGAGCGACCCGCCGGCGCCCTGAACCAGCTCGAAGTGGCCGTTGTTGGAGACGTTGGCGGAGCCTTGGAACATCAGGTGCTCGAAGAGGTGCGCCAGCCCGGTGCGACCCTTCACCTCGTGGCGGGAGCCCACGTCGTACCACAGGCAGACCGCGGCAACCGGCGTCAGGTGGTCCTCGGAGAGCACCACGCGCAGGCCGTTGGCCAGGCGGTGTTCCGTGATGGCGATGCCTCCGGTGGAGGCGGGGGCCGGGTTGGCCATGCGCTCGGGTCCTTCCCATCGGTTCGGGGGTCGGGGGGAACGTCGGGGTCTGCAGTCCCCCATTGTGGTGCAACGCGTACGGTGCCGGGATGTGCCCGCGCGCGCCGGGCGTTCGCCAGGGGCGCAACGTGCTGGCGGGGACTGTCCGCGCGAGGGTCCACAATGGGGGGCGCCGTACCCCGGTGACGACATGTGAAGCAGAAGCCGCTGACAGACGCAAGGGAGCCCCGCCGCGATGGCCCGCCGCAGTTCGCCGACCCCGCCCGCCGGAGACTTCGAGGAGCGGATCCTCGACGTCGACGTCGTGGACGAGATGCAAGCTTCCTACCTGGAGTACGCCTACTCGGTGATCTACTCGCGGGCCCTTCCGGACGCGCGGGACGGCCTCAAGCCGGTGCACCGCCGGATCCTCTACCAGGCCAATGAGATGGGCCTGCGCCCGGAGCGGGCGCACGTCAAGTGCGCCCGCGTGGTCGGCGAGGTGATGGGCCGGCTTCACCCGCACGGGGACGCCTCCATCTACGACTCGATCGTGCGGATGGCGCAGCCGTTCTCGATGCGGGTGCCGCTGATCGACGGTCACGGGAACTTCGGCTCGCTGGGCAACGACGACCCGCCGGCCGCGATGCGGTACACCGAGTCGCGGCTGACCGCGGCGTCGATGGCCCTGGTGGAGTCGATCCACGAGGAGACGGTCGACTTCGCGCCCAACTACGACGGCGCCGAGCAGGAGCCGGTGGTGCTGCCGGCCGCCTTCCCCAACCTGCTGGTGAACGGCACCACCGGCATCGCGGTCGGCATGGCGACCAACATGCCGCCGCACAACCTCTCCGAGGTGGTGGCCGCCGCCCGGCACCTGATCAAGCATCCGAACGCCGACCTGGACACCCTGATGCGGTTCGTCCCCGGTCCCGACCTGCCCACCGGCGGCCGGATCGTGGGCCTGTCCGGGATCCGCGACGCCTATGAGTCCGGCCGCGGCACCTTCAAGATCCGCGCCACCACCTCGATCGAGAGCGTGACGGCGCGCCGCAAGGGCATCGTGGTCACCGAGCTGCCGTTCACGGTCGGCCCGGAGAAGGTGATCGGCAAGATCAAGGACCTGGTCAACGCCAAGAAGCTGCAGGGCATCGCGGACGTCAAGGACCTGACGGACCGCGAGCACGGCCTGCGGCTGGTGATCGAGGTCAAGAACGGCTTCGTGCCGGAGGCCCTGCTGGAGCAGCTGTACAAGCTGACCCCGCTGGAGGAGACCTTCGGCATCAACAACGTGGCGCTGGTCGACGGCCAGCCGCTGACCATGGGCCTCAAGGAGCTGCTCGAGGTCTACGTCGACCACCGCTTCGAGGTGGTCCGGCGGCGCAGCGACTTCCGCCGCCGCAAGCGGCAGGAGCGGCTGCACCTGGTCGAGGGCCTGCTGGTCGCACTGCTGGACATCGACGAGGTCATCGCGCTGATCCGCAGCAGCGACAACGCGCAGCAGGCCAAGGAGCGCCTGATGGAGCGCTTCTCGCTGTCGGAGATCCAGACCGCCTACATCCTGGACACCCCGCTGCGCCGGCTGACCCGGTTCGACCGGGTGGAGCTGGAGGCCGAGCAGGCCAAGCTGATCTCCGAGATCGCCGAGCTGACCGAGATCCTGGACTCGGACACCAAGCTGCGCAGCGTGGTCTCCAGTGAACTGGCCGCGGTGGCCAAGCAGTTCGGCACCGAGCGGCGCACCGTGCTGCTGGAGGCCGGGGCGCTGCCGTCGGCCTCGCTGGCGGTGCCGCTGGAGGTGGCGGACGACCCGTGCCGGGTGCTGCTCTCCTCCACCGGCCTGCTGGCCCGCACCGCGGACGGCGAGCCGACCACCCAGGGCGAGACCAGGTCCAAGCACGATGTGATCGTCTCCGCGGTGGCGGCCACCGCCCGGGGCGACGTCGGCGCGGTGACCTCGGCCGGGCGGGTGCTGCGGCTGCCGGTGATCGACCTGCCGGCGCTGCCGCCGCAGGCCCAGCTGTCGCTGGCCGGCGGAGCGCAGCTCAGCGAGTTCCTCAAGTTGGGTGCGGACGAGCGGCTGATCGCGCTGACCACGCTGGACGAGTCCTCGCCGGGCCTGGCGCTGGGCACGGTGCAGGGTGTGGTCAAGCGGGTGGTGCCGGAGTGGCCCGCCAACAAGGACGAGTTCGAGGTGATCGCGCTCAAGGACGGCGACGAGCTGGTCGGCGCGGTGGAACTGCGCACCGGCGAGGAGGACTTGGTCTTCATCACCACGGACGCCCAACTGCTGCGCTACCCCGCCTCGCAGGTGCGGCCGCAGGGCCGACCGGCCGGTGGGATGGCCGGGATCAAGCTGGCGGAGGGGGCCCGGGTGCTCTCGTTCACCGCGGTGGACCCGGCTGCCGACGCGGTGGTCATCTCGGTGGCCGGCGCCTCCGGGACGCTGACCGGCGAGGCGCAGTCCAGCTGGAAGCTGACCCCCTTCGATCTCTACCCGCGCAAGGGCCGGGCCACCGGCGGGGTGCGCTGCCAGCGCTTCCTGCGCGGCGAGGACTCGTTGGCGTTCGCCTGGGCGGGCGCGGCGCCGGCTCGGGCGGCGGCGGCCAACGGGGCGCCGGTCGCCCTGCCGGAGCGCGATCCGCGCCGGGACGGGTCGGGCACCCCGGTGGCCAAGGCGATCGCCGCCGTCGCCGGACCGGCCTGAAAACCCATGGGTCACCCTGCCGCCCAGCGGTAGGGTGACCCCAATGATCACTTGTACGAATCTGTCGAACGAGCTGGCCGAGCCGCTTGCGGCCACCGCGGCCACCGCCCCCACCTGGCTGCTGATCGAGCAGTCCGGCCCGTGGGGGGCCAAGGCGCTGACCGAGAGCCACCTCGATTCCGAGCTGGGCCGGGCGTTGGACGCCGCCGCAGCCGGCAGCGGGGTGCGGATCGCGCTGATCCGCCGCCCGGGGCGGCACGCCGACGATCGGCCGGCGACCGGCCACCAGGTGATCGTGGCGCACACGGTGCCCGGCCGGGGCTGGGTCCGGCGGGCCGAGGTGGCGTCGCCGGCGGAGCTGCTGGAGCTGGACTTCGGCGCGCTCGGGGCCGGTGAGCACGGCGGGTTCGGCGACGCGCACCACGGCGGCCCGCTGGCCCTGGTGTGCACCAACGGCCGGCGGGACCGCTGCTGCGCGCTGCTCGGCCGGCCGCTGGCCGCCGAGCTGGCCGCCGCCGGGCACTCCGAGGTGTGGGAAGTCACCCATCTGGGCGGACACCGCTTCTCCCCCACCATGCTGGTGCTCCCCTACGGCTACGCCTACGGCCGGCTGACCGACACCAGCGCCAAGGAGGTGCTGGCCGCCACCGCCGCCGGGCAGACCCTGCCGCAGTACTCCCGTGGGCGCTCCTGCTGGGGCCGGCCGGGCCAGGCCGCCGAGCACGCGGTGCGCGAGCTGACCGGCGAGCACGCGGCCGATGCTCTGACGATCCGTCAGGAACCACTGGGCGGCGGGGGTTGGCGGGTCCTCGTGACGCATCAGGACGGCCGGGCCTGGTCGGTCGAGGTGGTCCAGGGGCGCAGCGAACCGCCCCGTCCGGAGAGCTGCGGCAAGGCCCCGGGCACCCCGGCGCGGATGGACGTGCGGTCGCTGACCGTCCTCTGACTCACCGTCTCCTCACTGAGCGTCATCGCTCCAACGGCGCACTTCACCGGAGCGCGGTGGCGCACGGCTGCCTAGCGTGGCGGCCGTGGGACCACCCCACTCCCGCGGCCTCCGCACCCGACCGGAAGCCGCGGTGCTGCGCGGTAGCGGCCCCGGTCACGGGCCGGCCGCCGTCCCGGCCGACCGGCCGGGCGCACGGAAGGATGCGACCGGAAGATGAAGCCGAAACAGGAGTGCCCCGCGATCCCCGTCGACCCGGCGGTCCAGGACGCCGCACATGCCGGCCGTGGCGGTCGGCTGTGCCGTCGATTAGGCCTGACCGCCGCGCTGGTGGCCGGCGCCGGCTCGATCGTGCTGGGTGCCGACCTGGCGCAGGCCGTGCCCGCCGCCGTCGCCTCGGCCGCCCGGCCAGGCCTGGTCAGCGCCGACGACTCGTCGTCGACCGACGTCACGGCGACAGCGGACGACACGACGACGGACGACATGACGGCGGACGACGACTCGGATTCCGTTCAGGTTGCCGACGACCGGAGTGACGACGAGCAGGCCGGCGACGACCAGGGCAGCGACGTCCAGGCCGCTGACGACCAGAACGCCGATGACCAGGGCAGCGACACGCAGGGCAGCGACGACCAGAACGCCGATGACCAGGGCAGCGACACGCAGGGCAGCGACGACCAGACCAGCAACGTCCAGAACAGCGACCTGCAGAGCGCCGACGACGGCAGCGCCACCGACTCCACCGCGAGCGGCGACGACAACGGCGGCGGCGGCGGGGAGATCCACCAGGGCTGGGACGGCTCGGTCTACTGGTTCCACAACGCCGCCGGCGAGTGGCGCTACACCAGCCACCGCGACATCTACCTGAACCGGACCGGTTCGACCCCGGAGCACCGCCGCTCCATGTCGCCGAGCAAGGGCTCCGCCGGTGCGCACTCCGCCACCGCCAACGCCTCCCACGGTTCGGTCGAGGCGGCCGTGAAGTTCGCCCTCGCCCAGATCGGCAAGCCGTTCGTGCTGGGCGCCACCGGCCCCAATGCCTACGACTGCTCCGGTCTGATCCAGCGGTCCTTCCGCCAGGCGGGCATCTCGCTGCCGCGGGTGGCCAACGACCAGTACGCAGCGACCACGCCGATCAGCGCGAGCCAGCTGCGCCGCGGCGACCTGCTCTTCTGGTCGTCCAACGGCAACGCCCGCGGGATCCACCACGGCGCCATCTACCTGGGTGACGGCACCTATGTGGAGGCCCCCAGGGCCGGCGCCAACGTGCGGATCCACAAGCTCATCCGCGCCTACTGGCCGTCCCAGATGGGCCGCCCCTGACGCTCATCGGCGGGACCGTCCATGAGCGGGACGCTCCTTGAACGGGACGCTCCTTGAGCTGTACCGCGCAGCGCAGCGCGGGGCCCGGCGCCGAACGCGGCCACCGGGCCCCGCCTCGGGCCGGTTCAGCGCCGGGCCGCCACCCGGTACCGGTGCTCCGGCCGGCCCGTGCTGCCGTACCGCAGCTCCAGCCGGACCAGGCCCTCGCGCACCAGGTACGAGAGGTAGCGCTGGGCGGTGGCCCGGGAGACGCCGGTGCGCTCGGCCACCTGGCTGGCCGACAGGTCGCCCGGCTCGCCGCGCACCGCGGCCAGCACCACGGAGAGCGTCGGCGCCGAGTGGCCCTTGGCGGGCACGGCCGGCAGTGTGGCCGGCCGCACCGCGCTGAACAGCGCGTCCACCTCGGCCTGGCCGTGCTCGCCGCCCTCGTCGTCCAGCGCCGCCATCCGCTCGCGCAATTCCCGGTAGCCGTCCAGCCGTTCGGCCAGCGCGGCGAAGCCGAACGGCTTGACGAGGTAGCCGGTGGCGCCCAGCTGCATGGCGGCCCGCACCGAGGCGGTGTCCCGGGCGGCGGTGATCACCAGGGCGTCCGGGCGGCCGCCGGTGCCGGCCGCGGTCAGCGTGCGCAGCACCTCCAGGCCGCTGCCGTCCGGCAGGTAGACGTCGAGCAGCAGCAGGTCGGGGGTAAGCTCGGCGACCGCGTCGACGGCCGCGGCGACGCCGGCGCGCTGGCCTACCACCTCGAAGCCGGGCACCCGGGCGACATAGGCGGCATGGATGGCGCTGACCCGGAAGTCGTCGTCCACCACCAGGGTTCTGATCACCGGACGGCCTCCAGTTCACGCGATGCGGACGAGTCGCGGGGTTCGGACAGGTCGCGGGGCTCGGACAGGTCGCGGGGTTCCGGCAGGTCGCCGGTCCGCGGCAGCACCGGCGCCACCGTGAAGACCGCGCCCAGCGGCGCCGGGTCGAGGTCGGGCAGCGGGAACCGCACGGTGAAGACGGCCCCCGGCCCCTCGCTCACGGTGATCGAGCCGCCGTGCCGCTGCACCAGCCGGTGCACCATGGCCAGCCCCAGGCCGCGCCGGGCGGTGCCGCGATCCGGGCTGGTCGACCAACCGTCCTCGAAGATCTTCTCGGCGGCGCCCGGCGGGATGCCCGGGCCGGTGTCGGCGACCCGCAGCAGGATCTCCCGCTCGCTCTCCAGCAGGCTCAGCCGGACCTCTCCGCCGCCCTGCCCCTGCGCCGCCTCCACGGCGTTGTCCAGCAGGTTGCCGACCACGGTGAGCAGCCGGCGCAGATGGCCGGGCTGCTCGCCGAGCCGGGAGGCCTGGTCCAGCACGATCCGCACCCCGCGCTCGGCGGCGACCGTGGCCTTGGCCACGATCAGTCCCACCAGCAGCGGGTTGGCGATCCGGTCGCGGACCTCCTCGGCCATCGGCTCACCGGCCCGGCCCAGCTCCGTCGCGTACTCCAGTGCGGCCTCGTGCTCGCCGAGCTCCAGCAGGCCGGCCAGGGTGTGCAGGCGGTTGGCGAACTCGTGCTGCTGCGCCCGGAGTGCGTCGGTCAGCCCGCGCACCGAGTCCAACTCGCGGAGCAGGCCGACGAGTTCGGTGCGGTCCCGGACGGTCACCACCGCGCCCAGTTCACGGCCGTGCAGGATCACCGGCATCCGGTTGACGGCCAGGCAGTGGCTGTCGGTCAGCACCGTCAGGTCGGTGCCGGTCAGCGTGCCGTCCAGGGCCCGGCGCAGCCGGCCGTCCGGGAGCAACTGGTCCAGCCGGGAGCCGAGCGCGGTGCCAAGGCCGAGCAGCCGGCGGGCCTCGCCGTTGACCACGGTGACCCTGCCGGCCGGGTCGAAGGCGAGCACGCCCTCCTTGATGCCGTGCAGCATCGCCTCGCGGTCCTGCAGCAGGCCGGCGATCTCCTCCAGTTCCAGGCCGAAGGTGGAGCGCTTGAGTCGGCGGGCCAGCACGTAGGAGGCGATGGCGCCGACCGCGAGGGCGGTCGCGGCGAACAGCGCGAAGGTGGACAGCTCATGGCGCAGCTGGCCGAGCACGTCCTTCTCCGGGATGCCGACCGAGACCTCGCCGATCACCGCTCCGGTCGGGCCGAGCAGCGGGGCCTTGGCGTTGGCGGAGCGGCCGGTGTCTCCGTTGTCCAGGCCGATGGTGGGCTGTCCGTCCAGCACCGCGAGGGGCTCGGAGACCTTCCGGCCGATCAGCTCCGGGTGCGGGTGGGAGTGCCGGATCCCGTCGAGGTCGATCACCACCACGTAGCTGGCCTTGGCGGAGTCCTTGATCCGGTCGGCGGCGGCCTGCACCGTGCCGGCGGCGTCGCCGTTCGCCATGGCCGCGCGGATCGCCGGATCCTGCGCGGTGACCTGGGCGATGGCCAGTGCCCGCCGCTCGTACTCGCGGTCGAGCTCGCCGCGCTGGGCGTAGGCGAGCAGCACGAAGCCGATGGCGCTGGTGATGGCGAGGATGATCAGCTGGCTGACCAGGATCCGGGCCGACAGCTTCCGGCCCTGCCCGCGTCGGACCATCCGGCCCACCTCCGTTTTCCTCGGTACCCGCTGGTCCCCCATCGCTGCCGCGTCCCGGAAGTGTGCCTGCTCCGCCCGGCTTTGCCCACCCCCTGGGCCGTGCGCAGAACGAGCAGAAGTCGGCGGAACGCGGGGAAGTCGCAGAACGCTCGCAAGACTCCCGGCCACACGGGGGCCGGTCCTACCGTCTGCTCACCCCACGAAACACCCCCGAAACACGATGGGAGAGGAGACGGTGTCGATGGCTGTGCGAAGCGGCACCGCGGCGAGCCCGGCCACCGGCCGGACCGACCGCGCGGACGCCCGGATCGAGCTCTCGGGCGTCACCAAGCGCTTTCTGACCCCGAGCGGCGAGGCGTTCACGGCGATCCGGGATGTGACCTTCGAGGTCGAACCCGGCCAGTTCTGCGCGGTGGTCGGACCCACCGGCTGCGGAAAGTCCACCACGCTGAGCCTGGTCTCCGGGCTGGACCGGCCCAGCGAGGGCACGGTGCGGGTCGGCGGCCGGGAGGTCGACGGCATCACCGAGGGCATCAGCTTCATGTTCCAGGCGGACGCGCTGCTGCCCTGGAAGACGGTGCTCGGCAATGTCGCGATGGGCCCGATGTTCCGGGGCGCGGCGAAGAAGCAGGCGCTGGCCTCGGCGCGGGACTGGCTGCGCCGGGTGGGCCTGGCCGGGTTCGAGGACCACCACCCGCACCAGCTCTCCGGCGGCATGCGCAAGCGGGTGGCGATGGCCGCGGCACTGATCAACGAGCCGAAGATCCTGCTGATGGACGAGCCCTTCGGGGCGCTGGACGTGCAGACCAAGGCGATCATGTCGAACGAACTGATCGGCCTGTGGGAGCAGTTGCGCCCGTCGGTCGTCTTCATCACCCATGACCTGGAGGAGGCCGTCGCGCTGGCCGACCGGGTGGTGGTGATGACCTCGGGTCCGGGTTCGGTGAAGGCGGTCTACGACATCGACCTGCCCCGGCCGCGCGGCTCGGTGCAGGACATCCGGTTCCAGCCGCGGTTCCTCGAACTCCACCACCAGATCTGGGCGTCGCTGCGCGAAGAGGTCGAGCGCGCCTATGCACGCACGACGGGAGAGACCTCATGAGCGAGCGCAGCGAGATCATCATCAGAAGGTGCGCGTGGGCGAATGCCTCCGCCGAGCTCTGCGAGGTGGGCGCATGAGCACCGTGTCCGACGCGGCGCCGGTCACCGAGCAGCCGACCGGCAAGCGCGCCACCGCGCCCGGAGTGCGGCTGGTGCGGCGGCGCAAGCTGCTGGTGCTGGCGGCCCGGCTCGGGGTGGCCGTGCTGGCCATCGGCGGTTGGCAACTGGTCACCACGATCGGCTGGTTGGACCCGTTCTTCTTCGGGCAGCCGAGCGGGATCGCCAGTCGGCTCGGCGACTTCTTCAGCCAGGGCGACCAGGCCACCGAGTTCGGCTCGTTCTGGCCCAGATCGCGACCACCTTGCGGGAGGCGGTGCTCGGCTTCGCGCTGGGCGCGGTGGCCGGGGTGGTGTTCGGGGTGGCACTGGGGCAGAACCGGTTCCTGGCCGAGGTGTTCGGCCCGTACATCAAGATCGTGAACGCGATTCCGCGCATCGTGCTCGGCTCGATCTTCGTGGTCGCCTTCGGGATCGGCGAGACGCCCAAGGTGCTGCTGGCGGCGGTGCTGGTGTTCTTCGTGGTCTTCTTCAACGCCTTCCAGGGCGTGCGCGAGGTGGACCGGAACATCCTGGCCAACGCCCGGGTGCTGGGCGCCTCTCCGCTGCAGATCGTCCGCCATGTGGTGGTGCCGTCGGCGCTCACCTGGATCATCGCCAGCCTGCACACCGCCTTCGGGTTCGCCATCGTCGGCGCGCTGGTCGGCGAGGTGCTCGGGGCCCAGAGCGGGCTCGGCCTGGTGATCAAGACGGCGCAGAACAACTTCGACCCCAACGGGGTGTTCGCCACCATGGCGGTGATCGCGGTGATCGCGCTGACCGCCGAGTGGCTGATCACCCGACTGGAGCGGCGGCTGCTCTCCTGGCGTCCGCCGGCTTCCTCGGAGAGCCCGGCCATCTGACCGCGGCCGCCCACCCCCGCGGCGCTCCCCCTCCCCCACCCCCGCAGTGCTTCGAAAGGAACGTGGCAGCCATGCTCACGCGGACCCTCACCCGCTCCCTGGCCGGCGCCCTGGCACTCGCCGCCGGCCTCGGCCTCACCGCCTGCTCCAGCTCCGGCGGTTCCGCCGGCGGCGAGCCGACCGTCAAGCTGATGGTCGGCGGCATCGACAAGCAGATCTACCTGCCGTACCAACTCGCCCAGCAGCTCGGCTTCTACCAGAAGTACGGCGTGAAGGTGGTGCTCAGCACCGAGACCGACGGCGGGGTCGGCGCGGAGGACGCGATGGCCTCCGGCCAGGTCGACATGGCCGGTGCCTGGTACGTGCACACCATCGACTTCCAGGTGAAGGGGAAGGCGGTGGAGGACATCGTCAACCTCTCGGGTGCGCCCGGCGAACGTGAGATGTGCACCACCAAGAGCGGGGTCCACTCGGCGGCCGACTTCGCGGGCAAGACGGTGGGCGTCACCGACCTCGGCTCGGGCACCGACACCCTCACCCAGTTCCTGGCCGGGCAGAGCAATCTGAAGACCGACCAGTACAGCCGGATCGGGGTCGGCGCCGGGTCCACCGCGGTCGCGGCACTGCAGAACGGCAAGGCCGCCTGCGTGATGACGACCCAGCCGACCGTGACGGCCATCCAGAAGAAGAACCTCGGCTACTCGGCGATCGACCTGGCCACCACCGACGGTGCCAAGCAGGCGATGGGCGGCACCTGGCCGTCGGCCGGCGTGCTGGCCAAGACCGACTGGGTCAACTCGCACAAGGACGCCGCGCAGCGGGTGGTCAACGCCCTGGTCGCCACCATGCACTGGATCGACACGCACTCGGCCGCCGACATCGCGGGCGCCCTGCCGTCGAGCTTCGTCTCCAACGGGACCGTCACCAAGGACGACTACATCAGCGCGCTGACCCAGGACAAGGGCCAGTTCCTGCCGGACGGGCTGATGCCGGCCAGCGGTCCGAAGACGGTGCTGGCGACCGAGAAGCTGGTCGGGGTGAAGACCGACCAGGTCAACCTGGGCACCACCTTCACCAATGAGTTCGCGATCGCGGCCAACAAGACCGAGGGGTTCACCACCACCACGACCCCGGCCGACTCCAACGGCTGACCGCCGGCACGGAGTCGCACTGAACGCCGTGGACCCCGGACGCGCCCCACCGCGCCCGGGGTCCGCGGTCACACCGGTCGGCCCGCGGTCAGACCGCGCCGGCTCCGGTGAGCGAACGGACCTCCAGCTCCGCGAACTTGTCCGGGTCCGCCTTCTCCTCGCCGCTGACGGTGCCGATCCAGCCGAGCAGGAAGCCCAGCGGGATCGAGACCAGGCCCGGGTTCTCCAGTGGGAACCAATGGAAGTCCACCCCGGGGAACATCGCGGTCCTGGCGCCGGAGACCACCGGCGAGAAGAACACCAGCACCAGCGCCGGCACCAGGCCGCCGTAGGTCGCCCAGCAGGCACCGCGGGTGGTGAACCGGCGCCAGAACAGGTTGTAGACCAGGGTCGGCAGGTTCGCCGAGGCGGCCACCGCGAAGGCCAGCGAGACCAGGAAGGCCACGTTGAGCCGCTGCGCGTAGAGGCTCAGCACGATCGCCAGGCCCCCGATCAGCACGGCCGCGATGCGCGCCATCACCACTTCTTGACGCTCCGTCACCGGCAGCTTGTTCCGACTGCGGAAGGCCTGGGCGTAGAGGTCATGGGCGAACGAGACCGAGGAGGCCAGGGTCAGACCGGCCACCACCGCGAGGATGGTGGCGAAGGCGATGGCCGAGGTGACGGCGAAGAACAGGGTGCCGCCGGTGCTGCCCTCACCGCCGCCCAGGTTGAGCGCGAGCAGCGGAACGGCCGTGTTGCCCGCCGGGTTGGCGGTCTTGACGGCCCTCGCGCCGACCAGCGCGGTGGCTCCCAGGCCCAGCACGACGGTCATCAGGTAGAAGCAGCCCACCATGCCGATCGCCCAGATCACGGAGCGCCGGGCGGCCCGGGCGGTGGGCACGGTGTAGAAGCGGGACAGGATGTGCGGCAGGCCGGCGGTGCCCAGCACCAAGGCCATGCCGAGGCTGACGAAGTCCAGCCGGCTGGTGGTCGACTCGCCGTACAGCAGGCCGGGCTCCAGGTAGCGGTCCCCGGCCGGGCTGCCGTGGGCGGCGGTCTGCATCAGGTCGGCCAGGTTGAAGTGGAACCGGACCAGCACCCAGGCGGTGAGCAGCACCGCGCCGGTCATCAGCATCAGCGCCTTGACGATCTGGATCCAGGTGGTGGCCCGCATGCCGCCGACCGTGACGTAGATGATCATCAGACCGCCGACCGCGACGATGGTCCAGGTCTTGGCGGCCGCGCCGGTGGTGCCGAGCAGCAGGGCGACCAGGCTGCCGGCGCCGACCATCTGGGCGATCAGGTAGAGCAGGGTGACCACCACGCTGGCGGTGCCGGCGGCGGCCCGCACCGGACGCTGGCGCATCCGGGTGGCCAGCACGTCGGCCAGGGTGTAGCGGCCGGTGTTGCGCACCAGCTCGGCCACCCACATCAGCACCACCAGCCAGGCGACCAGGAAGCCGATGCTGTAGAGCATGCCGTCGTAGCCGTAGAGGGCGATCAGCCCGGTGACGCCGAGGAAGGAGGCGGCGGACAGGTAGTCCCCGGAGAGCGCGATGCCGTTCTGGAACGGGCCGAAGTCGCGACCGCCGGTGTAGAAGTCCTCCGCCGCCTGGCCGCGTCGGCCCACCCAGAGGGTGATCGCCAGGGTCATCACGACCACCAGCGCGAAGAGCACGACGGCCAGGTTGTGGTGCGACCCGTCGACCGAGGGCTGGGTGTGCGGGAAGGGCGGCAGCACGGTGGCAAGCGGGGTACCGGAGCCGCTGAACTGAGGAAGTTGGTTCATCGAAGCTGGTCCTGAGTGTCCCAGCGCAGACCGAGAGCGGCTCGGTCACGCTTGGTGCGGGCATTGCGGGCGTAGAGCCAGGTGATCACGAAGGTGGAGGCGAACTGCAGGAGCCCCAGCAGCCAGGCCACGCTGAACGGGCCGGCCAACTGAGTGCGCATCAGACCGGGGGCCGCCGCCAGGACGGTGACGTAGAACAGGTACCAGCAGACGAAGGCCGCGGTGGCGGGGAAGACGAAGCGGCGGTGGCTGCGCCGGATCTCCTGGAACGCCTGGCTCTGCTGGACCTCCCGGTAGACCTCGGCGGCCACCGGGTCCTGTTCCCGATCCTCCGAGAGGCTGCCCGGCGAACCCGGCACCCCGCTCGGGCGCTGGGCCGGGATCGCCGAGGTGGTCCCGGTGGACTCGGCGGACTCGGTGGACAGCACCGACCGGGCGGATTCGTCCGGCTCGGCGAAGACCGTCGAACCGGTCCGCTGCGATCTACCTCCGGTCGGGCGGCCGGTGGTCTGGGCGGTCAGCGGCGAGTCCGGACGGGTGGCCGGCGAACCGGACTCATGAAGGGACTCGTGCCTGAGCTCGTGAGCGGACTCATGAAGGGACTCGTGAAGGGAGTCGTGCATGAGCTCTCGAATGGGCTCGCGCATGAACTTGTGCATGAGCTCATCAATGGGCTCATGAATGGGCTCGTTAACGGGCTCCCCGGGGAAGCCGGAGGACCGTTGATCGGTTTCTTCGGAACCGATCGCGCCGGAGCCCGACCACCAGTCGAACTCTTGCCCCTGCCGGGGCGGACGACCGGCCGATCCGGTGACTTCGTGCTGTGCCAATGCTGCTCCTGGCCCGGGATGCGCCACCGAGCGGTGGGCGTAGGTATCGGCACCGGGCACTCCGGACGACCCGCCCCGAAGATCCATTCGGCGTACCGACGGCGCCCTGACGGAACCATGATGTCGTGCCAGAAAGCAAAAACCGGCATTCAGGCAGGCTATTCACTCGATGTAGTGAGCCTAGTCCGCCCACGAACTCCGAGAAATGCCGTGGCGGAATGCATAACTGACCGCCTGTGCCCGATCTCGCACGGCAGTCTTGGCAAATAGGTTGTTGATATGCGTTTTTACCGTGGCCGGACTGACGAATAGCGCGGCGGCGATCTCCGCATTCGACAGACCGTCGGCGATCAAGGCCAGGACCTCTGCCTCACGGACCGTCAGCCCGTCCGGGAGCGCGCCCTGTTGGAACGCCGGACCCGCCGGAGCCGCAGCACCGGCGGGCGCGGCCGACCCGCTGCTCGGAGGCGTCGAAGGCCCGGCGGCGGGGTGCGGCGTCCCCCGCCCGGGGGCCGGGTGCGCCGGGTCGGGCGCGGGTCCGGCCGAGCCGCTCGGCGCAGCGGTGCCGGGCGGTGCGGAGAACCGCTCCAGCAGCCGCAGTTGGACCTGCGGGGAGAGGCCGGCCGCACCAGCCCGGACGTCCGCGATCGCCCGGGCGATCTCCTCGGCTCCGGCGTCCTTGGTCAGGTAGCCGCGGGCGCCCGCCTGGAGCGCGGGGAAGAGCGAGTCGTCGTCGGCGTAGGTGGTCAGCACCACGACATCGGTGCCCGGGTGCTCGGCACGGATCCGGCGGGTCGCGGCCACACCGTCGCAGCGCGGCATCCGAAGGTCCATCAGCACGACGTCCGGAGCGAGTTCGGCGACCAGGCGCACCGCTTCCTCACCGTCCGCGGCGGCGCCTACCACCTCGATCCCCGGCAGCAGTCCGAGCAGCATCACGATGCCCTCGCGCACCACGGTCTGGTCGTCCGCAACCACCACCCTGGTCGCCGGCCCTGCCGTGCCCGGGTCACGCCCCCGCCCTGCTCGGTCATAGCTCCGCCCCGTTCCCTTCAACCGATCAACCGCTCATGCGGGCAGCCTCAGCAGTACCGACCAGCCGTCCGCCCCGGGGCCGGCCCGCAGGCTGCCGCCCAGCAGTTCGGCACGTTCGCGCATCCCCAGCAGACCGTACCCGCTGCCGCTGCCGGCCAACTCGGTCGAGACCTCGGATGCCGGGCTCGCCGTGTTGCGGATCTCCAGCTCCACCTCCTCGGGAAGGTAGCTCAGCCGGATGGTGCGCTGGGCGGCCGGAGCGTGCTTGCGGATGTTGGTCAGGGCTTCCTGGGCCGTCCGCCGCACCGCCAGACCGGTCTCCGCGGCCAGCGGGCGGGGGGTCCCGGTGACGGTCAGCTCGGCCCGCTCCTGGTCGGCCAGCTCGACCAGGAACTCCCCGACCGCGGTGAACTCGCCGCGCAGCGCCGAGAGGGCCTGCTTGGTCTCCTTGAGCCCCTCCTGCGCCATCCGACGGGCGGCGACCACGCGTTCCCTGATCTGCTCGCGGTCCGCCCCGCCGTCCAGCATCAGCCGGGCCGCCTCCAGGTGGACCAACTGGGCGGAGAGGCTGTGGGCGAGCACGTCGTGGATCTCACGGGCGATCCGGGCCCGCTCGTCCAGCGCGGCGCTCTCCGCCTCGGCCGCCCGGGCCGCGTGCTCCTGCTGCTGCAGCCGCTTGGCGGTGGCCTGGGCCTCGCTGTCCAGGCGGATCAGCCAGCCCACCAGGATCAGGCCGGCCACCGTGGCGAGCAGCGCCAGGTAGCCGTTCCGGCTGGTGACCGAGAAGCCGATCAGCGCCCCAGCGCTGATCGGCACGGCCGCGACCAGTGGCATCCGCACCAGGCTGATGACCGCCAGGGCGCACCAGGTGAAGTCCGCCAGCGTGGTGGCTCCCGCCTGGTGGACGGCCCCCGCCACCACCAGCAGCTGGGCCGCCACCACCAGCGCCCAGCTGAGCCGGCGCCTGCTGGTGAGCCGGATGAACAGCCAGAACAGCAGGACGGTCGCCAGCAGGCCCACCCCGGAGACCACCGCCCGCAGGCCGGTGAACCGGTCGCTGGCCACGGTGCTGGCGGTGACCGCCACGAGCATCGCCAGGCGACCGGCCCAGGAGAGCATCAGCCCGGGGCGGGAGCGGTCCCCGCGGCGCAGCTCCCGCGAGGGCCAGCGGGTAAAGCTCTCCACCTGCACGGGCGGTCCTTCCACGACGGTGCCGTGGTTCACGCTACCGGGTGCAGCGTGCGCGGGTCGTCCACCAGCCGGGCCCGCCACTTCAGCACCGCACCACGGGTGAGCAGCAGCACGCCGAGGGTCAGCAGCAGCCCGCTGGAGGCCTGGTGGACGTGTAGCACCGACCCGAGCGCGTAGACCCCGAGCCGCACCGCGATCAGCCCGATCCAGGCCGCCAGCGTCGCCCCGGTGCCCTTCATCCAGATGCTGCCGTCGCTCTCCCGCCACAGGCGCACCGTCCAGCCCCAGACCGAGCCCATCGCCAGCATGACGACGATGCTGCCGGCCAGCAGGGCCACCGACTCCGTGCGGTGCGCCGAGTCGATCAGCTTGTGGTCACTCAGCGCGATGGCTCCGAGGATCAGCGGCAGCAGCCAGAACCGTCGGCCGTCATCCAGCTTCTGGGCCCGGAACTGCCGGCTCACGATCAGGGCCATGACGCCGATAATGATGATGATGTTTGCGAAGCCCAGCATCGGACCGCTCCGTCCCCTCAATGGGATTCTCACTGACGGTTACGAAGTTACGGATCCGGGGCCGCGAACTGATCGGAGCCAGGGTTGATTCCACGCGCGAGGGGCTCTCCACCCGTGGGTGGAGAGCCCCTCGCGGCGGGTGGACGCCTCGGCTCAGGCGTCGATCCGCGAACGGTCCAGCGTCGCCGCCGAGTCCACGATGAACTCCTTGCGCGGCGCCACCTCGTTGCCCATCAGCAGGTCGAAGACCTGCTCCGCGGCCTCCAGATCGCCCAGGTTGATCCGGCGCAGGATCCGGTGGCGCGGGTCCATGGTGGTCTCGGCCAGCTGGTCGGCGTCCATCTCGCCGAGGCCCTTGTAGCGCTGCACCGGCTCCTTCCAGCGCAGCCCCTTGGCCTGGAACTCCAGGAGGGTGCGGCGCAGTTCGGCGTCGGAGTAGGTGTAGTGGTACTTCTCCTGGCCGCGCTTGGGGTTGCTGAGCTCGATCCGGTGCAGCGGCGGCACGGCGGCGAACACCCGGCCCTGCTCGACCATCGGGCGCATGTACCGCTGGAAGAGCGTCAGCAGCAGGCAGCGGATGTGCGATCCGTCGACATCGGCGTCGGCCATGAAGATCACGCGGCCGTAGCGGGCCTGGTCGATGTCGAAGGTCCGTCCCGAACCGGCCCCTATGACCTGGATGATCGCGGCGCACTCGGTGTTCTTCAACATGTCCGAGATGGAGGCCTTCTGGACGTTGAGGATCTTGCCGCGGATCGGCAGCAGCGCCTGGAACTCCGAGTTGCGGGCCAACTTGGCGGTGCCCAGCGCGGAGTCGCCCTCGACGATGAAGAGCTCACTGCGCTCCACGTCGTCGCTGCGGCAGTCGGCCAGCTTGGCGGGCAGCGAGGAGGTCTCCAGCGCGGTCTTGCGGCGCTGCGCCTCCTTGTGCTGGCGGGCCGCCACCCGGGTCCTGGCGGCCGCCACGACCTTCTCCAGGATCGTCCTGGCCTGCGCCTTCTCGTCCTTCTTGGTCGAGCCGAGGAAGGCCTTCAGCTCCTTGGCGACCACCGCGGCGACGATCCGGTTGGCGGCCGAGGTGCCGAGCACCTCCTTGGTCTGCCCCTCGAACTGCGGCTCGGCCAGGCGCACCGTGACCACCGCGGTCAGGCCCTCGGTGGCGTCGTCCTTGGTGATGTCGTCCTCGGCCACCCGCAGCAGCTTGGTGGCGCGCAGCGCCTCGTTGACGGTCTTCGCGAGCGAGCGCTCGAACCCGGTGACGTGGGTGCCGCCCTTGGGGGTGGCGATGATGTTGACGAACGAGCGCAGCGTGGTCTCGTAGCCCGTGCCCCAGCGCAGCGCGATGTCCACGCCGAGCTCCCGGGTGACCTCGGTGGGGGTCATGTGGCCCAGCTCGTCCAGGACCGGGACGGTCTCCTTGAAGGTCCCCTCGCCACGCAGCCGCAGCACGTCGCAGACCGGCTTGTCGGGGCCAGGAACTCGCAGAACTCGCCGATCCCGCCGTCGAAGCGGAAGACCGCCTCGTCGACCTTGTCGCTCTCGGTCAGGCGCTCGTCACGGACCACGATGGTCAGGCCGGGCACCAGGAAGGCGGTCTGCCGGGCCCGGCTGTGCAGCGTCTCCAGGGACAGCCGGGCCTCCTTGAGGAAGATCTGGCGGTCGGCCCAGTAGCGGACCCTGGTCCCGGTGCGGGTCTTGGGCACCTTGCGGCTGCGGGTCAGACCGCTGCGCGCCTCGAACGGGGCGTCCGGGCTCAGCTCGGTGAAGATGCCGGGCGTACCGCGGCGGAAGCTGATCGCGTGGGTGTGGCCGCCGCGGTCCACCTCGACGTCGAGCCGGGCGCTGAGCGCGTTGACCACCGAGGCGCCGACGCCGTGCAGACCGCCGGAGGCCGCGTAGGAGCCGCCGCCGAACTTGCCGCCGGCGTGCAGCTTGGTCATCACGACCTCGACGCCGGACAGACCGGTCTTGGGCTCCACGTCCACCGGGATGCCGCGGCCGTTGTCCCGAACCTCGACCGAGCCGTCCTCGTGGAGCAGCACCTCGATGTGGTCGCAGAAGCCGCCGAGGGCCTCGTCCACCGCATTGTCGATGATCTCCCAGAGGCAGTGCATCAGGCCGCGACTGTCAGTCGATCCGATGTACATACCGGGCCGCTTGCGAACCGCCTCGAGCCCCTCAAGGACGAGCAGGTGCCGAGCGGTGTAGTTGGATCCGTCCTCCGCGGCCCGCAGGGCGGACGACACGGTCGTTTCGGCACTCACGGCGGTGCACTCCTCCAAGAGACTCTGACTCGATCCGGCCGACTGCTGCTGTGGCAGGTTCCCGCAGGCGCCTCGTTACCACGCCCCGACCGACCGTCGCGTGGCCCGCACCGGGCTCCGCGGCTTGTACGCGCTGCGCGAACACGAACGGCACCTGGCACGGTGCGGGAGAGCGCCATCTCGCCCGCGCCCGACGGATCCTGGCGGATCGTCGAACCGGTCGCGAGCGCTGGAGCTGCCACGATGCAGGCTACCGGGTGCTCGGGACGGGGCTTATGCTCCAACCCAGTAGGGGATTATGCTACGCCCACCTTCGGACAACAGTTCGAAGGTGCGTTCGAGTGATAGACAGGTCGCGGATTCCGGCACGCATGAACCACCGGTGCCCGGGGCACGTCCTCATCAACACAGCAGAATCCTCAAAGAAGAAAAGCCACGAGCGGGAACGTTTTCGGCCTGGTTGGATGTTGACCCTGGTACGACAGCTCGTCGAGCTAGAGAAGAGGCGACGTGACTACTGTTCTGACACCTGCGAGCCCGCTCACCGCGGCTGACCGCTGCGACCGCTGCGGCGCCCAGGCCTACCTGCGCGTCGTGCTGGCCAGCGGCGGAGAGCTGCTCTTCTGCGCCCACCACGGGCGGAAGTTCGAGCCGGAGCTCAAGAAGATCGCCGTGGACATACAGGACGAGAGCGGTCGTCTCGCCACCACGACGGCCTCGGCCGCCAACGATGAGCGCTGAGCGTTCGACGCTCCCTTGACGTGCTGAGGTCGGCCCTTGCGGGCCGGCCACCGGGCGGCAGGCTGACAAGCCTGCCGCCCGGCGTCGTATCCGGCCCCGGTCGGCGGCTCGGCGATCAGAGCTGGCCACGGACCGCGTCCGCCACCGCCGCCAGCCGGGTGTAGACGCCCGGATGCCCGGCCTCGGCGCAGCCGGTGCCCCAGCTGACCAGCCCGATCAGTCGGCCGCCGACCACCAGCGGGCCGCCGCTGTCGCCCTGGCAGGCGTCCTTGCCCCCGCGCGCCTCACCCGCGCAGACCATGCCGCGGGCATCGAAGCTGCCGTCCGGGCCGCCCGGGTAGTCGCGCGCGCACTCGTCGTCGGACACCATCGGGACGTCGACGCTGTGCAGCGTGTCGGCGTAGCTGCCCCGCCCCGTGGTGTCACCCCAGCCGTAGACCGTGGCCTCGGTACCCGGGGCGTAGGGCGCCGTCTCGCCCTGGCCGACCAGCGGCAGCACGGCCCGGTCCGACTGCGGGGTCTGCAGGGTGAGCACCGCCACGTCCTGCATGTTCTCCTCGAACGAGTACTGCGGGTGGATCCAGACGTTGGTGACCGGCACCTCCACCCCTGCCGCCCGGCCAGGTCGCTCCGGCCCACCACGACCTTCAGCCCCGGGCGCTCGATCGGCTTGCCGGTCTGGTCGTCGTAGAAGCAGTGCGCGGCGGTGACCACCTTGGTGGGCGCCACCAGGGTTCCGCCGCAGAACTGACCGGAGCGGGCGTTCCCGTACTGGGCCCGGCTGGCCACCGCCACCATCCAGGGATGCTGATCGGTGCTGTCCATCGAGCCGCCTACGATCCGCCGATCGGCATGGGCGGGCGAGGCGCCCAGGGAGACCAGCGCGGTCGGCAGCACCGCGAGCAGGGTCAGCGCGGCGGCCCGCCGGCGGCCGGACAGCGGCCGGGCGGTGCGACGAAGGCCAGCACGGGACGAAATCGACGAGACGGACATCACACGACACTCCGAGCGGTTCGACAGCGGGCAACCGCCATAGCGTAGTCAGATTCTCACGCTGCGTGCCCGTTGTGCCACCGCCAGACACCCGTACGAGTGACCCGGAGCACCCACCCGGCTGACGGCCCCGCCGCCGGAAACGGCCGAGGGCCCGGAACGGCGAACCGTTCCGGGCCCTCGGCCGGCCTGACGAGCTGCGATCAGTCCAGGTAGTCGCGGAGCACCTGGGAACGCGACGGGTGGCGCAGCTTGGACATGGTCTTCGACTCGATCTGGCGGATGCGCTCACGGGTGACCCCGTAGACCTTGCCGATCTCGTCCAGCGTCTTCGGCTGACCGTCGGTGAGGCCGAAGCGCATCGAGACCACGCCGGCCTCGCGCTCGCTCAGCGTGTCGAGCACCGAGTGCAGCTGCTCCTGGAGGAGGGTGAAGGAGACCGCGTCGGCCGGGACGACCGCCTCGGAGTCCTCGATCAGGTCACCGAACTCGCTGTCGCCGTCCTCGCCCAGCGGGGTGTGCAGCGAGATCGGCTCGCGGCCGTACTTCTGGACCTCGATGACCTTCTCGGGGGTCATGTCGAGCTCCTTGGCCAGCTCCTCCGGGGTGGGCTCGCGGCCCAGGTCCTGGAGCATCTGGCGCTGGACGCGGGCCAGCTTGTTGATGACCTCGACCATGTGCACCGGGATGCGGATGGTGCGGGCCTGGTCGGCCATCGCGCGGGTGATCGCCTGGCGGATCCACCAGGTCGCGTAGGTCGAGAACTTGTAGCCCTTGGTGTAGTCGAACTTCTCGACCGCACGGATCAGACCGAGGTTGCCCTCCTGGATCAGGTCCAGGAAGAGCATGCCGCGGCCGGTGTAACGCTTCGCCAGCGAGACCACCAGGCGGAGGTTGGCCTCCAGCAGGTGGTTCTTGGCCCGGCGGCCGTCCTCGGCGATGATCTCCAGCTCGCGCTTGAGCTTGGGGGCCAGCTTGTCGGCCTGGCTCAGCTTGTCCTCGGCGAACAGGCCCGCCTCGATCCGCTTGGCGAGCTCGACCTCCTGCTCGGCGTTGAGCAGCGGCACCTTGCCGATCTGCTTCAGGTAGTCCTTGACCGGGTCGGCGGTGGCACCGGCGACGGCCACCTGCTGGGCCGGGGCGTCGTCCTCGTCGTCGTCGGAGAGGACGAAGCCCTCCGACTCCTCCTCCGGCTCGCCTTCGGTCTCGGCCTTGCCGGCGGGCAGCGCCACGTCCTCCAGGAGCTCCTCGTCGCCCAGCAGCTCCTCGTCGCCCTCGGCCTTCTCGGCCTTCGAAGCGGTCTTCTTGGCAGTGGTCTTCTTCGCCGGGGCGGCGGTCTTCTTGGCAGCGGCCTTCTTCGCCGGGGCGGCGGCCTTCTTGGCCGGCGCCGCGACGCCGGGCGCGGCGATCGACTCGGTGCCCACCGGGTCGTTCAGCGAGGCGACCACCGTGACGGAGGTGACCGAGCTCACTGTGGCCGGGGCCACGGTCGCGGCGGGCGCGATCCGCACCGGGGGCTTGGTCGGCGCGCTCGGAGTACGGGTCGTGACCGCCTTGGTGGCGGTGCGCTTGGTGGTGCTCTTGGCCGCGACGCTCTTGCGCTTGGCGGCGGACGGTTCGGCCGCGCTGACCATCAGGTCCACCCCCTCCTCAATCAACACCTGGTTGAGGCTGCGCATGACGTTCTTCCACTTGGTGACCGGGATCTGGTCCGCCTCGAATGCCTGACGCACGTCGTCACCGGCGATCTGCCCCTGGGCCTTGCCCCGCTCGATGAGCGCCAGCAGGGCCGCGGACTCTGCGATCTCGGGGGGAGCGAACGGGATGTGCTGGCCGACACGAACAACCTCTCGGACGAAGAGTGGACTCGAACCCGTACCGGACCGCCCGAGAGGGCGTGGAAGGAGCACCTGCCGCGGGGACAGGCGGGGATTTCCGACCGGCTCGGACTTGAGGACTGGGTTTGCAGGACGCTGGTTTGTAGGACGGCAGCAGCGCCGCAGACCAACACAGCATTCTGACATGGCGCGGGTATTCCGGAGCTGCTTCCGCTCCGTACACATCGCTGCCGCTCCTCAAGTGTTACGCATGCCGCCCGTGGCACAGGTCACACACTGCCCGGCAGGAGACCGGACGGACCCGACGGCGGCCCCCCGGATGGTCCCGGACGCGGCTGCGCGGGTCTCCGGAGGGCTCTGCTCACGTCCAGCAGGTCCGTGGCCGACCCGCTCAGTGCTCGCGGGGCGCGGGCACCGCGTGTTCCACGTCCGGGTGGACGGTCAACAGGGTGCGCATCGCGGTCTCGGCCGCCGCGCCGTCGCCGCCGCCGATGGCATCCACCAGGCGGCCGTGCACCGCCGCCGAACTCTCCGAGAGCCGCTCGCAGGCGGTCGCCGGACCGCCGCTGACCTGCAGCGCCGCGGCCACGATGCCGGACAGGTGCTCCAGCATCCGGTTGCCGGCCATCTGCAGGATCAGGGCGTGCAGCTCCGCGTCGGCCCGCGAGAAGGTGACCAGGTCACCCTGGGCGGACGCCGCGCTCATGATCTCGGTCAGCTCGGCCAGTCGCTGCTGGATGTCCTCACGCCCGTGGCCGGAGGCCAGCCGGGCGGCCAGCGGCTCGATCGCCCAGCGCATCTCGCACAGCTCCCGGCGCTGCTCCTCGCGCTGCGGACCGAAGGCGCGCCACTCGATGATGTCCGGGTCCAGCAGGTTCCAGTCGCCCACCGGGCGGACCCGGGTGCCGACGTTCGGCCGGGCGCTGACCAGGCCCTTGGCCTCCAGGACGCGCAGCGACTCGCGGACCACGGTGCGGGAGACCTCGAACCGCTGCCCGATCTCCTCCGGGACCAGCGGGCGGTCGGCGCCCAGGTCACCGGAGACGATCATCTGACCGAGCTGCTGGACGAGCTGCCCGTGCAGCCCGCGGCCGCGGCTGCTGGTGGTCTTGCGGCCGACCCTGGCGAGGTCACTCTCCGCCCCGTCCCAACGGGGGACAGGCGGAGTCGGCCGATCGGCGTAGGAGAAACGGTCGAGCTCGGCAGCGCCGGACGCGGGGGCCTCGGCGGTGCGGGCGACGGTGATGGCGGTGTGCGCAAGGGTACTCACACGTCCTTTGTCGGCGATCGGCGCGCGCGGCTTGAGGATTCTCGTGAAAAGCACACGAAAGGGTGATCGCCCGGGGCTGAACCATTGACTTCTTAGCAAGCGGAAATGGCCGTAGCGATCTCGAAGCTGCCTGCTTCGCACTGCCTTCTGACGGAGTGTGAGTACTGCGGCGGGGGCGGGTGGGGCGGATGGGGTGGGGTGGGTGGAGCGGGGTGGGAGCGGGACCGGGCCTGGCCGGGCCCGGAAGCGACCGAGCCCGTCCCCGGGACGGTGCAGCCGCGGGGGCCCGGGTCAGAAGGACCGGCGGCGGACCTGGGTCAGCACACAGAGGATCAGCAGCAGGCCGGCCGGAACCAGCAGCGCCCCGAGCACGGGGACCGGCTGGGCAACCGGGTCCAGGATGTTCAGCGGCACCGACGCCGACTCGGCCCACGGCACCCGAGCCGTTCGGGTGGCGTGGGCCAGCTGGGCCACCAAGGGCAGCCCGGCCTCGCGCAGCCGGTGGAGCAGCGGCATGTCGGCCACGACCTCGACCAGCATGGGCAGTGCGCAGAACAGCAGGAAGCCGACCACCGCACTGCGGGACAGCGCTGCGGCCAGGACCCCAGCCAGCCGGCCGCGACCACCACCGCGGTGAAGGCGAGCAGCATGCTCAACGGCCAGCGGTCGGCCCGCAGGTGTCCGAGGCTTGCGACCTCTCCGAAGTTCAGGAGGTGAGCCGTTGACGGCCGGATCAGCCGCACGGCGACGGCGTCGACCAGCAGCGAGACGGCGGCCAGGACCGCTGCCACCGCACCGACCAGACCCAGCTTGGCCAGCAGCAGGCGCATCCGGACCAGGAAGCGGACCTGGGAGGCGGCGAGACCGGGCTGGCGCACCTCGTGGTCGGCGGCGAGGGCGCCGAGCAGACCGGCGGCCAGCCCGGCGAGTGGGAGCGGCAGCAGCGGAAGCGTGGCGGTGACGGTCCGGACCAGCTGCGGCATCCGGAGGTCCGCCGGGCCCGCGCGGTGGGCGAGCAGCGCCGTGGCCGCTGCCTGGGTCAGCAGGGCTGCCGCCAGGATCAGCCAGGTGCTCCGGATCCCGAGCAGTCGGCGGCCTTCGTAAGCGAGGGCTCGCATGCGATCACCCGTTCCAGTGGTCGGGCCCCGTCAGGGGCTGCGGATCGTGGCTGATGGCCAGGGGTTCGAGGTCGTGGACAGCCGACAGCGGCGATGGGCGGGGCGGGGCGCCCGGCTCGCCGTCGTCGGCGGGCACCACGGCGGTGCGGGCGCCGGGGCTGGTGAGAGGACCGGGGCTGGTGAGAGGACCGGGGCTGGTGAGAGGACCGGGGCTGGCGAGGGAACCGGGGCTGGCGAGGGAACCGGCGGCGCTGAGGGCGCTGGCAGAGCTGAGGGCGCTGGCGCCGGCGATCGGACTGCCGCCGGCGAGGGTGCTGGTGGCGGTGGGCGGCTCGGCAGCGAGGTCGGCGGCGGGGGCGGCGAGGTCGGGGACGGGGGCCGCGCTACTCCAGGCCGGATGAGCGGGGGGCGGCGTCTCGTAGGCGGCGAGAGGTGCCTCAGGGGCGGCGAGAGGTGCCTCGTGGGGCGGGACGACCGAGGAGGCGGCACCGTCGATCACGAGGGCGGGCTGCCGGAAAGCCGCTGCCGACGACGCCGCAGTGTCAAGCTCCCCGCAGGCGATATCGGGGGCACCATCGGGGGCGGGCGGTTGGGGGATGACGGCTGCCAGCGCGCCGCCCAAGGGCAGCGACTCGATGCTCGCCGCCTCGGCCGCCCAGGCTCCTGGCGAGAACTCAGGTGAATCCGCAGCCGTATCCATGGCCGCCGACGGCAGTGGGTCAAGGACCGGCGGTAGCTCGATCGTGGGCAACCCCTCTGCTCCACGGTCGGACATCGGAGGGCGCAGCGGGGGCAGAGCCGAACGTCCTCCCACGACGATCGCGGCCATCCGGCGCAGCTGGACCGTCGGGGCGGGCGCCAGCCGGTCAGGCATCGGACGGGCCGGACGCGGGGCCGGCTGCTCCGCCACCCGGTCGGCGAGCTCGTGCAGCATGATGCCGTGGCGGTAGGCGAGCTCGCCGATCTCGGTGCGCGCCAGGCCACTGACCGCGAGGCCAGCACCGCCCTCCGGCCGGACGTCGGCGCCCTGCTCGGTCAGCAGGTCGGCGAGCCTGGCCATCTGCGGCCCGCGGAC
This sequence comes from Kitasatospora acidiphila, assembly GCF_006636205.1. NCBI lineage: Bacteria > Bacillati > Actinomycetota > Actinomycetes > Kitasatosporales > Streptomycetaceae > Kitasatospora > Kitasatospora acidiphila. The sequence goes on from NZ_VIGB01000003.1 coordinate 3,065,079, forward strand.
CGCGACCTCCGGGTGCAGTCGGGTCCGGCGGAACTCGGAGACCGGCTGGTCGGCCACCTGCTGGCCGTCTGCCAGGGTCACCACGCGATCAGCCAGTTGCGCGGCCTCCTCTGGGCTGCGCGTGGTGAACAGCACCGATCCGCCGCCTGCCGGGAAGGTCCGGATGAACGAATGCAGCCGCTCCAGCCCGCTGGCGGACAGCCCTGCGGTCGGGTTGTCCAGCAGGAGCGATTTCGGCTCACCTAGCAGCGCAGCCGCGAAGCCGAGGCGCCGGGCCATTTCGACGGAGAAGGTGCGCAACCGCTGGTCTGCCGAACCTGCCAACCCGGCCTGCTCCAGCAGCTCGTCGGCCCGGCGCGGCGGCACGCCGACCGCGGCGGCCAGCATCCGCAGATGACCGCGGGCCGTCCGGCCGGGGCTGCCCAGCCCCGGGTGGGCTGTCGGCAGCAGTACCCCGACCTCCCGCTCGGGGTGCCGCAGCCGGCGGTAGACACGACCGTCGAAGAGCGTCACACCAAGGCCGTTCTCCAACTGGAGCATCAGCCGCAGGGCAGTGGTCTTGCCGGCATCCTCGGGGCCGAGCAGGGCGGTCACGGAACCGGGTCTGACATCGAAACCGAGATCGAAGACGGCCGGGCGGCGGCCACGACGGTAGACCTTCGTGAGTCCACTGGCCTGGATCATCACTGGCTGCTCCCACGTGCTCTGCTGCCCTGGCGGCTCAGCCGCTCCGAATTCAGCACCCTAGGCTGCGCACCAGGGCTTTTCGGGCATTGTGCAGGCGAGGCAGGCCAGTTCGCGGCCTGTCTCACCCGATCAGGGGACGGCCGGGGCGGACCTCTGGTGATGCGGCGTCAGGAGTCGGGACGCAGCATCGGCGGGTTGAGCACGGTGGCGCCACCGGCCGTGAACAGCTGGGCCGGACGGCCGCCCTGACGGGTCGTGGTACCGCCGGACGGGACCAGGAAGCCCGGCGTCCCGGTGACCTTGCGGTGGAAGTTGCGCGGATCGAGCGCCACGCCCCAGACCGCCTCATAGACCCGGCGCAGCTCGCCGACCGTGAACTCCTCCGGGCAGAAGGCGGTGGCGAGCGCGGAGTACTCGATCTTCGAGCGGGCCCGCTCGACCCCGTCCGCGAGGATCAGCGCATGGTCGAAGGCGAGCGGTTCACGGTCCGCCTCGGCCGGGCCGAGCAGCTCACCGACGGGTGCCCAGCGCGCACCTCGGGCATCACCGCCGGGCTTGGGGGTGGGCAGGTCAGGGGCCAGCGCCAGATGAGCCACACTCACCACCCGCATCCGCGGGTCACGCTGGGGGTGTCCGTAGGTGGCGAGTTGCTCAAGGTGTGCGCCGACCGCGATCTGGCCGCCCGAGGCGTGTGCACGCAGGCCGGTCTCCTCGGCCAGCTCGCGGGAGGCTGCCTCTCCCAGGCCCTCGTCGGGGCGCACGAAGCCACCCGGCAGCGCCCAGTACCCCTGAAACGGGGGCTCGCCCCGCCGCACCAGCAGCGCGCAGAGTTCATGCTCGCGGACCGTCAGCACCACAAGATCGACCGTGACTGCGAACGGGGGAAAGGCCGACGGGTCATAGCGAGACATGAGGCCGATCATAGTCGTCTCTTTGACGATAAACACGAGGTCAACCAAAAGCAGTATCACTACGTGACTGGCGCGCTGCGCAGTGCATCTGGCGCCCATGGGGCTTTGCGGGCTCGCTGATGTGCGCGGCACCGGGCCCGCTCACATCAGCCGACTGCCCGTCAGCCCTTGCCCAGTTGCAGCTCCGGGGAAGCCTCCTCGACCACAGCGACACCGATCCGGCTGACCCGTACCGAGAACGGCTCTCCCGCCACCCGCAGGCCCGCTAGCTCCAACTCCCCCAGCGGAGCCGTACTGGCCGGCCGGACCAGCACGCGCCCGGCGGGCACGTCCGGGCGGACGCCGGCCAGCGCGAAGATCGCGTGCGCGGCTCCGGCGGCGGCGCCCGCTGCCGGTCGGCAGGCTGCCGGGTGCGGTGCCGGCGGGCAGTTGGACAGCCGCTGCTCCCCCGCGTACATCTCCGGCAGCCGGCCGTCGAAGTGGGCTCCGGCCCCGAGCAGGCCTTCCAACAGCATCCCGGCCTCGCGCTCGAACCCCGCCTCGGCCAGCCCGGAGATCGCGAGTGCCGTCTCCAGCACCCGCACCGCACCGCTGCGGTGGCCGAGCGGGTTGAACCGGGGCGACTTCGCGCCCAAGGTCCGCAAACCCCAGCCGCAGTCGAGATCAGGCGTGACCAACCGGTTGGCCAGCAGCCGGGTCTGCTCGCGGCCGAGCAAGCCCGGCAGGGCATCGCCCGTTGCGCCTAGTCCGAGGTCGAGCAGGTGCACCGAGGAACTGGTGACGGCGTTCACCAAGCGCCCGTCGGCCATCAGCGCCGCTGCGGGCCGGCCACCGGAGAGGTCGTCCACCCAGAACTGCTGGTGGAAGCGCTCTCGCAGCTCCTCCGCCCACTCACGCCAGTAGCCGGCACCGGGCCGGCCGAAGGCATCCAGCAGCTCCGCACCGTGCAGTGCGGCGCGGTGGGCCTGGGCCTGCACCTCGCAGCGGGCAGCGGGCGGCCCGGCGGCCCGGTCATCGCCCAGCCGGCTCAGGTCCGCCACGAAACCGTCCACCAGCCCGGCCTCGGCGGTGGCCCGCAGCGCCGCCAACGCCCGCTCGGCCGCCGGCAGCAGCTCCGTCACCTCCGAACCGGGCAGCCCCCAGCGCCAGGCCTCAGCAAGGACGGTGATGAAGAGCAGGGTCGCCTCGGTAGCCGTACAGGAGGGTGGCAGCTCGGGCCCCGCATGTCGCAGCGGCCCCGGGATGACCCCCTCGCCCCGGCTGCCGGCCGGTTGCTGACGGCGTGCCAGGGCGCGCAGTGTTCCGGCGGCGAGCCTGGTGCCGAGCGGCAGGGTGAGCCGGGCCGCCCAGAGCGCGTCGGCTGCCGCAAGGCCGAACCGCCACGGGGCGCCCGAGGCCGCGTAGAGGTCGCTCGGCCGGTCGGCGTCGGCCAGCAGCAGGCTGCTCAGCGCCTCCAGCGAGCGACTCACCTGCAACTCGGCCCGCGGGTCGTCACAGCGGACCTGCAGATCCGTCCAGGGGGCGGGGACTCCGGCGCCGCGACCGATCGGCGGACGCACCTGGGCGGGTGCCTGCGGCTCCAACTCCACTCGCAGCTCGACCGACCATCGGGCCCCGGGCTGGACCTCCAGGTCCCAGCGCAGCACGCCGGCGCCCGCGAGTACGGCATGCGGCGACGGCCGGGCTATCACCGTGGCGCTGTGCCCCCGGCCGATCCACCGCAGACCTGCGGACTGGACCTGCGCCGAGATGTCCGGCAGCCGGGCGCCCGCGCCGATCTCCGCGAGGTTGCCGAGATCGGTACCGAGAGCGATTTCCAAGGGGAGCCGCGCCGGGCGGCTGCCGGCGTTGCGCACGGTGATGCTTTCGAGACCATCCGCATGCCGCACGCGCTCCACGGTCAGCGCCGGGTCCGGATCGAGCTCGCCGGGCACTCGAATCGCACCGAGAAAGCGGGCCTGGGATGCCGTGGTGAGCTCCCCCTGCAGGGGGAGCGGCTCGAGCCCGCCGAGCCGGACCTCCATCCGGTTCAGCTGGCGGATCCCGGAGCGGTAGAAGCCGTGCAGCCCGTCCCCGCGCAACTGCCCGTCAGGGCCGGAGGTGGCCATCGCCGGCGCACTGACACACAGCACATCGGCGTGGGCCGAGGTGGGCTGCCGACGGGCCTGGGACCCGTGGCGGCCGGTCCCGGCCGGTGCCGCCTCGAACCGGGGCGGCGTGACCGGGGGCGCACCGGCAACCGTCTCGGCCGGGTTCGCGGTCTGTGCTGGCCTGGGGGCCGTCACCGGGCACTCCTCCTGTCGGTGGGCAGCGCGGGCCCACGGGCCCCGCCTGTCCTGGCTGGTTTCGGTCGTACACGGAGCGGGCCGCGCGCCTCCCAGCGGCGAGCCGGGAGCACGGTAGTCCGGCTCCGGCACCCCGGGCACGGCTTTCCCGCAGAGGCGGGACCACCATGAGTCTCGGACCCGATGGCGCCCCTCAGTGTGAACGCGGCGCACGGGCCGCAGGTCACGCCCCGCCGGTTGGCGGTTCGACTGCCGACCGCCGCCGGATCCGCACCGCGCTGCCCCGCAGTCGCGGACCGGTTCGGACGGACGGCGCCGCTGCTGCCCGGCGGGCGCCAGGATACGGTGCCGAGGGGGTACCGACCGCATCGGGAAGTGCCCAGGCCCGTGCCGGCCGACACCCGCTGCCAGGAGCGGGTCGCCCGGCTGCGGCGCAGGTGGAACAGCGCGCACCCCAGCCGCGCCGAGTGCAGACGAAGGAGTCTCATGTCCGTCGTGATCCGACAGCCAGGCGTCGTCCTGACCGACCACCTCTTCCAGGTGCCGCTGGACCATGCGGCACCCCACGGAGAGCAGATCGAGGTCTACGCCCGTGAAGTCGTCGCGGCGGGCAAGGAGCGGGCAGAGCTGCCCTGGCTGCTCTTCCTGCAGGGCGGGCCGGGTGGCCGGGCGGCTCGACCGCTCGGGCGTGACAGTTGGCTGGACCGGGCCCTGGACGACTACCGCGTGCTGCTCCTGGACCAGCGCGGCACCGGGCGTTCGACCCCGGCGACCCGGCAGACCCTGCCGCTGCGCGGCGGTGCCGCCGAGCAGGCCGAGTACCTGTCGTTCTTCCGCGCCGACTCGATCGTCCGTGATGCTGAGCTGATCCGGCGCCAGCTCCTCGGCGAACGCGGCCAGTGGACTCTGCTCGGCCAGAGCTACGGCGGCTTCTGCACGCTGACCTACCTGTCCCTGGCGCCCGAAGGCGTTCGCGAGGCGATGGTGACCGGCGGCCTGGCCGGGCTGCGCAGCAGCGCGGCCGACGTGTACCGGGCCGCCTACCCGCGGGTGGCGCGGAAGAACACAGCGCACTACGCCCGCTACCCGCAGGATGTCGAGACGGTGCGGCGGGTCGTCGAGCACCTGGCCGACGCACCGGCACGGCTGCCCGACGGCGGTGACCTGACCGTGCCGGCCTTCCAGGCGCTCGGCCTGCTGCTCGGCTCCGGCAGCGGTTCCGACACGCTGCACTACCTCTTGGAGGATGCCTGGGTCCGCGGCAGCGCCGGGCTGGAGCTCTCGGACACCTTCCTGGCCGGGGTCCAGTCGCAGCTGTCGTTCGCCGGCGGCCCGCTCTACGCCGTGCTCCACGAGTCGATCTACGGGCAGCGCTCGGTCGATGCCGGACCGACGGCCTGGGCAGCCCACCAGGTGCGCGCGGAGTTCCCCGAGTTCGACGCGCTTCAGGCACTGGCCGACGGCACCCCGGTGCGGTTCACCGGCGAGATGATCTACCCGTGGATGTTCGAGACCGATCCGGCGCTTCGTCCACTGCGCGAGGCGGCGCAGCTGCTGGCCGATCGCACGGACTGGCCCGATCTCTACTCGCCTGAGGCGCTGGCGGCCAACCAGGTGCCGGTGGTGGCGGCGGTCTACCACGACGACATGTACGTGGACACGGCCGACTCGCTGGCGACGGCCGACGCGGTGCGTGGTCTGCGGGCCTGGGTGACCAACGAGTGGGAGCACGACGGCCTGCGGGCCAGCGGCGGGCAGGTGCTGGACCGTTTGATCCGCATGGCGCGCGGCGACGCCTAGCGGTCGGCTCGAATACCGCCACGGCACTCGGTAAGCACGGCCGAGCTGCGGCAGTCGCCGCTGCGGCCGGGCTCGGCCGCCCGCTCCGAGCCCCGGCCGGCGTCTGACGACCACGCGCCCGTGACAGGGCCGGGCTGTCGACGCCGGCCGGCTGGGCCTACCGGCGGGGTGGGACGGACCAGCGGGGTGGGGCCCACAGGCAAGGTGCGGCCCACCGGCAGGATCGGGCAACGCACGGGCAGAATGGGGCAACGCAGGCGAACGGCCGGGCAACGTGCGGACTGTCGGCGGCTCAGGCGGGCGGCTGGGGCTCGCGGTCAGCTTGGCGCGAGCCCGGAAGCCCACCCTGGGGTGAGCCTCGCGCGTGGTCGCCTCGTCGGCGGACACACCGGCGGCTAGGGAACCGCCCGGCCCAGGGGGCACGACTGGCGTAGGGGCCTTGGCGGTAGCGACCCCGACGGCAACGGGCCCTGCTGCAGTGGGCTCCGCGGCGGGCGCGCCCTCGATGTCGGCCGTGGAGGGCTGGCCGGGGGCGAGCACGGCGTCCGCGAGCGAGGGCCGTGAGGGGATTGCTCCGACCTGACGCTCAGTCATGTCCATACACCTTCCTCCACCTTCGGCCGCCACCGGAGCACCCGGGCGCGCGGCGGGCGGTGCGGCGCATGAGGCGGCGAAGGTGACCGGCAGCACAGGACGGTCCGACCTGGCGAGCCGCCAGGGGCGGTCCGTCGCCCGACTGCGAGGCGGCCGCCGATGGCGGCGGCAAGTCACCACCTCGCCGCTGGTCGGGCAGCACCCCCGGAGGCATGAGCGGCTTCCTCCGATCGCCCTTGCCGGCACCTGCCTCACCCGGCACGGCACCGGCGACCGGGCGCAGCAACGAGCGACCCGCGGCGGCGGCAGCACCTCGAGCACCCGACTGCCGTGATCCATCGGACGATTGGCCACTTGATTCAGGTGCTGGCGCCATGTCCGGGGTGGCGGCCCCTCCGGCACCAGGGGCCGACTCATGTCCCTGCTCGCCTCCAGCCGCCGAGACCTCTCGGTCGACAGGCTGCGCGTCTCGCAAATCGGGAGACCCTTCAGCCCCACCTGCTCGCCGACCACCCGGAAGCCCACCCGCCGAATCAACCAGGCTGCCAGGAGGAGGGTCTGATGCATCATCAGATAGAGGCTCATCGACCCTCGCCTCGCCGGCTCGGCGGGCGCGCTCGCCGCGGACGATACCGAGCAGGCCCTCCGGGGCCAAGCCGGTGTTGAGGGATTCGTAGAGCAGAATCGCGAGCGTGTAGTCCGGGTCCAGCGCCAGCGCCATACCGAGGGCCACGCGGGCCGTTGCGGTGTCCCGGGCCAGCCAAGAGGTCCAGGCCAGCAGGGTCAGCGGGACCTTGGCGTACTCGGCATACGGGGCGACACAGCGCCGGGCCAAGTATCGCCAGAGCCGCTGGGCAACGGCCAGTTCCTCCGGCTCGGCGTATTCGGCGGCACGATCCCGGGTGGCCTTGTCCAACAAGCCGACGATCAGCCGAGCACTGCGCTCCGGATCGAGCCGGGGACTGCCGGATCGGCACTCGGCCATGGCCCGCTCCAGCAGCTCCGCGGTGGCGGCGACCGTCCGCGCGGCCCCGAACGGCTCCACCGTCAACCGCTCACACGCCAGGGCGGTCTGGCGGGCCAGGGCAGCGCGCTGCGCCTCGGCCTCCGGCAGGCCGATCGGCGCGAGCGCGGCCGCGATGGCCCGGCGACTGCCACGCGGGGCAAGGCCGGCATAGGTGGCGGCGGCGACCACGGCCCGGGGCTCCTGACTGCTGTAGACCGGAGTGCCGCTGGGCGGGCAGCAGGCCGGATCGGCGCAGAGGAAGGACCACCAGCGGCCGCCGGAGATGCACAGCGATTCCTTGACCGGGATGTCGAGCTCGCGAAAGGCGCGCAGCAAGTGGTCGGCCAGCGGACGCAGCGAGGTCACGACCGCGGGGTTGTCCGGCTCGGGATCACGGCAGAGGTAGAGCAGGACCGCCTCCGGGCGGCGGTCGCGCTGCTCCGAGAGTTCGACCAGGAGCCGGGCGAAGTCGGTAGCGACGGCGGACCAGAGCTGCGGGTCCTGGGGGATGTCGAGCCGGATGGCACCGCCCTGCTGCAGTTGCGGGCCATGCAGGCCCACGGCGACCAGGCTGTCATCCGGATAGAAGCCGAGCAGGTAGGGGAGCATCGCGGCCATGTCGGCCGGGCCGCGCATCTGCAGCAGCTGGAACCCGGCGAGCCGGCTGGCGGGGGTGATGGAGTCATCGTGCGTCATGAGGGCAGAGTGCGACCATGCCGACCCAAGGTGGCGAAAACCCATGAAACCTGTGGATAGCCCCCGACCTGTGGATAACTCTGGCAGCAAAAGGGCGGCACGGCTGCGCCGAATGAGTGAACTACCCCCTCCCTACTCGGGAGTTATCCACAGCATCGACACCTCATTCGTCGGTTGTCGGCCGGGCGGGGTTACATAGATGCCATGAACCAGCCGATCCCCACCCCAGTCCCGCACCCCGGCGACGTGGCGACCACCCCGGGTGTCACTGCTGAGGCCGCAGGCGCCGCCGCTCTCGGCGCGGTCGACCGAACGGCCGTCCGGGAGCGTGCCGAGGCGGTGCTGCGCGAGCTCGCCGGCCCGAAAGCGCGGCTGCGGGACGACCAGTGGCTGGCCATTGAAGCGCTGGTAGTCGACCACCGGCGGGCGCTGGTGGTGCAGCGGACCGGTTGGGGCAAGTCCGCTGTCTACTTCATCGCCACCGCTCTGCTGCGTGCCCGCGGCGCCGGCCCGACGGTGATCGTCTCCCCGCTCCTCGCCCTGATGCGCAATCAGGTCGAGTCGGCCGCTCGGGCGGGGATCCACGCGCGCACCATCAACTCGGCCAACCCCGAAGAGTGGGAGACGATCCAGGCCGAGGTGTCCGCCGGCGCGGTGGACATTCTGCTGGTCAGCCCGGAGCGGCTGAACAACCCCGACTTCCGCGACCACGTACTGCCCAAGCTGGCCGCATCCACCGGTCTGCTGGTGGTCGATGAAGCGCACTGCATCTCCGACTGGGGCCACGACTTCCGCCCCGACTATCGTCGACTGCGCACCATGCTCGCCGACCTCTCCCCCGGTGTCCCCGTGCTGGCGACCACCGCCACCGCCAACGCACGGGTCACCGAGGACGTCGCCGAGCAACTCGGCACCACGGGCGCCGACGGCCGGGCACTGGTGCTGCGCGGCCCGCTGGACCGGGAGAGCCTCAGCCTGGCGGTTCTCCCGCTCCCCGACCCGGCACACCGACTGGCCTGGCTCGCCGACCACCTCGACGAGCTGCCGGGTTCAGGGATCATCTACACCCTCACGGTGGCCGCTGCCGAGGAGGTGACCGAATTCCTGCGGAGCCGCGGTTACCCGGTCGCCTCCTACTCGGGTCGCACGGAGGACGCCGAGCGGCGCACCGCGGAGGCCGATCTGCTGGCCAACCGGGTCAAGGCCCTGGTGGCAACCTCCGCTCTCGGCATGGGCTTCGACAAACCCGATCTCGGCTTCGTGGTCCACCTCGGCTCCCCCGGCTCCCCGATCGCCTACTACCAGCAGGTGGGCCGAGCCGGCCGCGGCGTCGACCGAGCAGAGGTACTGCTGCTGCCCGGTCGAGAGGACGAAGCGATCTGGCGCTACTTCGCTTCTCTCGGCTTCCCCCTGAGGAGCAGGTCCGCCGCACCCTCGACGCACTGGCCCAGGCCGACCGGCCGTTGTCGACGGCCGCCCTGGAGACCCGGGTGGACCTTCGCCGGGCCCGCCTGGAGACCATGCTCAAGGTCCTGGATGTGGACGGTGCGGTACGCCGGGTGCGCGGCGGCTGGCTGGCGACCGGAGAACCTTGGCTCTACGACGGCCCCCGGTATGCCAAGGTCGCCCGGGCCCGGGCCGACGAACAACAGGCGATGCGCGAGTACGCAGCCGGGCAGCTGTGCCGGATGGAGTTCCTGCGTCGGCAATTGGACGACGAACTCGCCGCGCCGTGCGGGCGGTGCGATGTCTGTGCCGGACCAGGGCACAGTGCAGCCGTCTCCGCCGAAGCGCTGGAAGCAGCCCGGGCGGCGTTGGGACGCCCGGGAGTCAGCTTCGAACCACGCCGGCTCTGGCCGACCGGGATGGACGCCCTCGGGGTCGCGCTCAAGGGGAAGATCCCGGCCGATGAGCAGGCCCAGACCGGCCGCGCCCTGGGCCGGCTATCGGACATCGGCTGGGGCGGTCGGCTTCGAACCATCCTCGCCGAGAACGCACCGGACGGACCGGTCCCCACCGACGTCCTGGACGCCCTGGTCACGGTGTTGGCCGACTGGGCCCGCGGCCCGGGCGGTTGGGCAAGCGGCGAACCGGATACCACCCGGCCGGTCGGGGTGGTGGCGATGACCTCCGCCTCCCGCCCAGAGCTGGTCTCGTCACTCGCCGGTCGGATCGCGGAGGTCGGGCGGCTGCCCCTGCTCGGGCGGGTCGAATACCGGCATGGCGAGCCGCCAACAGGTGCGCGCAGCAACAGTGCTCAGCGACTGAAATCGCTCTCCGGGGCACTGGTGGTCCCGGCGGAACTGGCCGCGGCGCTGAGCGAAGTCCAGGGTCCGGTACTGCTCGTGGACGATCTGGTGGACAGCGGCTGGACGGTCACGGTCGCAGCCCGACTGCTCCGCCAGGCCGGTGCCCACGCCGTGCTGCCGCTGGTCCTGGCGGTACAGGCCTGAGCCGTCCCTGGTTGTGTGTGGCTCGCGGGGGCCGACGGCCTCCGCGAGCCGCGGCAGGGGCCGTTGGTCCGCTGCACTTTGGTCAGTAGCCGGGCGAGCCCGGGGCGGGGTGACCCGGTGCGCACCAGGCCGCGCGGCCCGCAGCACCCAGGGGCGGAGAGTCGGGCGAGCCCGGGGCGGGGTGCCCCCCGGTGAGCCCGGGGCGGGGTGACCCAGTGGCCCCGGACCGCGCGGCCCGCAGTGGCCAGTGCGGGCAGGTGGGGCAAGCCCAAGGAAGGGGTGACCTGGTGAGTGGTCCCGAGCCAGATGGTCCGCCGTGCCTGGGGCCAAATGCGCTGGCAGGCCCCGGAGACGAATGGTCCGGGGAGCTCAGAGGCCAAACGGTCGGTGAACTCGGGGTCAATCGGATCTCGGCCGGGTCGAGTCAGTTCGCAGGCGGGTGGGGTCAGGTGGTGACGACGTACCTGGAGGAAGTCTGTGCCATTTGGTGAATAAATCCGGCGAATCACCGGTTTTCGGGCGGCTTCTGTCAGTTCATCGTTGCCGCCTGCTGCATCTGCCGCGAGAATTGCAGCGTACCCAGAAGTCGGTCCCCGGGACCTGAGTTCGGCGTACCCACGGGCCCGCGCGGTACGCGGGCCGGGAAGGAGGACCATGATCCACGGCCTTGACCGCGGTCAGCTTTCCTCCGCCACGAGTCGGAGCATCGGTCTGGAGAGCTGGGCCACTGCCGGGGTGCCGCTACTGCGCGCCCCGCGTGACCTGGTCACCGAGCTGCATCAGCGCCATCTGCCGCAGCCCGGGACCACCGTGATAGCCGTGCTGGATCGCGACCACCGAGTGGTCGCATCGGCCTCGGCCTGCGCTCGCCCACACGTGACGGACGGCTGGCAGCACCGGAATGTGCTGCTCACCCAGCTGCGCCAGATCACGCATCACGACCTCAGACTTCCCGCTCCGCGACGGACCGCCATACTGCTTCGCTGCCGTGACGGGCAAGCCGGTTGGTCCGAGCAGGACGGCGCCTGGATGTGGGCTCTGCGGGACGCCGCCACCTTGCATGGTCTGCGGTGCGGCGCCTACGTCACGTTGACACCGGCTGGCTGGCACGTCTTCGGTGAGGGCCGATTTGGGCGTACCCCGCACGCGGGGTCCTGGGCAGAGCGTCCGCTGCACACCGTCTCCGAACTGCCCCGTCGCGTCCCCGTGGCCGATCACCCTGGACGCCAAGGCCACCCCAGGCACGCAGCCCACCCCAGGCACGCAGTCCACCCGGGGCACCCAGCTCACCCCGGGCAGGAGCTCTCAAGCGCCTGACGGGGACTCTCCCCAGCCAACGGCTGGCCCCGCTTGGAGTCCTGCGCGGAGCGAAGCCCGACGCCGGCGCCCGGTGCGCCGGCAACGGGCCGCTCGGCAGGCGAGGCCACTCAAGACACGGGCCGCTCGGCAGGCGAGGCCGCGCAGTACGCACGGCCGCGCAGCGGAATGCGGAACAGGGCGTCGGGCTCCGACAGTTCGTCTCGTCGGCGCCCGACACCCGGGATCCGGTGTCCCGTCAGGCCGGAACCGGTTGCCCCGCGAGCTCCGGGGTGTCACTCAGCTGCGCGGTCGCACCGCAGACCACGAGCAACGAGCCCGCCGAGTTGCGCGCCTTCTCCACAGCGAGCACGGCCCGCCCAGGGTCGGCCGCTGCGCCCAGCACCAGAACCACCACGTCGCGGCTGGCCGGACGGGTCAACTCCAGGTCGGCGTAGAAGACATCGGTGCCCTCGGCCAGCTGGGCCCAGTAGCGGTCCGCGCCGAAGGAGAGCTCGTGCTGCTGCCACGGGTGAGGCTCGTCGGCGGTCAACACCAGGATGTCGCCGGGGTTGCGGCCCGACTCCAGCAGCAGGTCGACTGTCTCATCGGCGCGCTCCAACGCCGCTCCCGGCGCTGCGGGAACCAGCTGGACCACGGGCTTGGCGACGGGTGCGGCATCCGGCCGCGTGCCCGGCTTGGGGATCCGCACCTGGGCCGCCGCCATCGGAGCAGCAGCCGACGCGGCCTTCGCGGCCGCGCCCGTCGCTGACGTGCCCTTTACGGCCGCGCCCTCCGCCGGCACGGCCTCCGCCGGCGCGGCCTTCGCCGGACCGGGCGTGGGCACCGCAGGACGCGGCGGGGCCGGACGCGGACCTGGGCGCGGGCCCGGACGCGGACCGGGCCGGGGTCCGGGAACCGGGGCGGCGGCGGAACGAGCCGCTTGCGCCGTCGGTTCGGCAGTGGCGGCCGGTGTGGCCGGGGACATCTGACCGGTGGCAGGCAAATTGAGGGCTTCTGCGTCCGACTCGCGGGGGAAGGGAACGCCGGGGCCCGGGATACTCTCGTGAATCTCCGGCTCCTCGGGGAAGACAGGCATACCCGGATATCTATCAAATGCCGGTCGGATGCGCACGGGCGCCCCACCCGTTGGGCTTCAAACCACCGACCCGATCAGCGGAACGTGCTGTCACGGCCACTCCTGATGATCAGTCAGAAACCGAGCGTGAGCTGTTCGTCGCCGTCCGCTTCCCGAGTCCGCTTCAGGTGGCTCCACTTCGGGAGCGCGTCCAGATAGGCCCAGGAGAGTCGGTGCAGATCGGTCGGCCCGAATTCCTCCAGCGCCGCACGATGCACCGGTGAGGGATATCCGGCGTTGTCCTCAAAACCATAAGCCGGGTACTGCGGTGCCAATTCGGCCATCAGCGCGTCCCGGTGCACCTTGGCCAGCACCGAGGCGGCGGCGACGCAGACGCAGCTCTGGTCGCCCTTGATCACGGTACGCACCCGCCAAGGACCGCCGAGGTAGTTGTGCTTGCCGTCGAGGATCACCGCGTCCGGCTCGACCGGCAGCGCCTCCAGTGCCCGGACCGCGGCGAGTCGTAGTGCCGCCGTCATGCCGAGTTCGTCGCACTCCAGCGCCGAAGCCTGCCCGATCGCGGAGGCGGTGACCCATGTCGCCAGTACGGGGGCGAGTTGCTCCCGCCGGCGCGGGGTGAGCAGCTTGGAGTCGGTCAGGCCCTCCGGCGGCTTGCGCATCCCGGTCACCGCCGCGCCCACCGTCACCGGCCCGGCCCAGGCCCCGCGCCCGACCTCGTCCAGCCCCACCACCACCCGTGCGCCCGCCCGGCGCAGCGAGCGCTCCACACTGTGGGTCGGCGGCTCAAAGGGCATGGCGGCGGGTCCTTTTCAGGTATCGCGGGTGGTGGGCGGGCGCAGAGCCGGCACCCAACCCCGCGCCCTCCACCTTACGACCACCGCAGGACCCGTCGGTCCGCCGAAGCAGACCTCAGCCGTTGGCAGCCGGCCTCAGCCCTTGACCGAGCCCGCCAGCAGGCCCCGCACGAAGTAGCGCTGCAGCGCGAAGAAGACGATCAGCGGCACGATCATCGTCAGGAACGCCCCGGCGGTGAGCAGCTCCCAGTGCCCGCCGAAGGAACCGGAGAGCTGGGCCAGTCGCACCGTCATCGGCGCCACGTCGGGTGTGCCGCCCGCGAAGGTCAGGGCCAGCAGCAGGTCGTTCCAGACCCAGAGGAACTGGAAGATCGCGAAGGAGGCCAGCGCCGGCGCGCAGAGCGGCAGCACGATGGACCGGAAGATCCTGAAGTGCGAGGCGCCATCCACGACCGCCGCCTCCATCAGGTCCTGCGGCAGCTGGGAGACGAAGTTGTGCAGCAGGAAGGTGGCCAGCGGCATCGCGAACATGGTGTGCGCGAGCCAGACCGGGGCGTAGCTGTTCCCGGTGCCGAGCGGCGGGATCACCGTCACCGCGCCCAGGTGGAAGCCGTGCGAGAAGAGTTGGAGCAGCGGGATCAGCGCCATCTGCAGCGGCACGACCTGCAGGGCGAAGATCACGAAGAAGAGCGTGTCACTGCCCCGGAACCGCACCCAGGCCAGCGCGTAGGCGGCCATCGACGCCAGCACCAGCGGAAAGACGGTGGCCGGGATGCTGATCGCCAACGAGTTGACCAGGTACGGCATCATCCCGCCGCTGACCCCGAACCCGCCCTCGAAGAGCACCGCGTGGTAGTTGGACAGCCCCAGATGCGGGTTGGTGAAGACGGTCCACCACCCGGTGTCCGCCACATCCTGCTTGGGCCGCAGCGAGGTGGCCAGCAGCCCCAGGGTGGGGATGGTCCACAGCGCCGTCATCACCACCACGAAGAGCGAGGCGAGCGGGCTGCTGAAGGATCTGCGCACCGCCTTGGCGGCGGGCAGCGGGCGCTCCCGACCCGGTTCAGCAAGCTTGCCGGACCTGCCGAACCCACCGGACCCACCGGACCCACCGGACCTGCCGAACCTGCTTGCCCCCGTCCCACCGGCCCCACCGGACTTACCGCGCTGTCCGCTCATCGGGTGGCCCGCTCCTTCCGCAACTGGACGATGTTGTAAGCGACCAGCGGCAGCACCGCCATGAAGAGCAGGACCGCGAGCGCGCTCCCCCGCCCGACGTTGAACTGGGTGAAGGACTGCGAGTACATCTCGTTGGCCAGCACCTGGGTACCGAAGTTGCCGCCGGTCATGGTGCGGACGATGTCGAAGGCCTTGAGCGTGATGAGCAGCACGGTGGTGAGCACCACCACCAGCGTGGTGCGGATCATCGGCACGGTGACGTACCAGAAGAGCCGCAGGCCCTTGGCACCGTCGAGCCGGGCCGCCTCGGTGATCTCGTCCGGTATCGCCTTGATCGCGGCGGAGAGCACCACCATGGCGAACCCGGTCTGCACCCAGACCATCACCACCATCAGCAGGAAGGTGTTGAGCGGTTGGGAGAGGATCCAGTTCGGCGGGTGCCGCCAGCCGAGCCAGATGGCCAGTTGGCTGAGCAGGCCGATCTGCGATTGCGAGGTGTCGCGCCAGTCATAGACGAACTTCCAGATGATGCTGGCCCCGACCAGCGAGATCGCCATCGGCATGAAGATCAGCGACTTGTAGATGGCCTGCCCGCGCATCCGGTCCACCAGCAGCGCCAGTGCCAGGCCGAGTCCGGTGGCCGCCACCGGGACGATCAGCAACCACAGCAGGGTGGTGAGCAGCACCTGGTGGATCGAGTCGTTGCCGAACGCCCAGTTGTAGTTGGCGGCTCCGACGAACCGGGTGCTGTCGTCGTTGTGGAAGCTCAGGACGATCGTCCGGACCAGTGGCACCACCAGCCCCACCAGGACCAGCAGCAACGCCGGCCCGAGGAAGATCAGCACGGCCAGCGGCCGGGCGAACCGGCCGGTGGCCCGCCCGGCGGCGAAGAACACCAGCAGCAGCACGGCAAGGAAGCCGGCGATCGCGCCCGCGGTGTTGCCGAACTTGATCATCGCGTCGTTCCACGAGCCGGCGAGCTCGACCGCCGGCAGCCCGACACCGCCGTGCACCACGCCGCCGTGCCCGCCCCAGGCATCCGTGACCACCATTCGACTCACCTACCGCTCTACTGCGGCCAGGCGCCGTCGATGTCGGCGGCCACCTTCTGGATGGACTGCCCCTCGGCGAACCAGGCGGTCAGCGACTTCCACTCCTGCCCGGACCCGATCGCGGCCGGCATCATGTCCGAGGCGTCGAAGCGGAAGGTGGACGCGGGGTTGGTCAACGCGTTGGCGGAGAGCTGGTCGATCGGGTCGGTGTAGAGGCTCTTGTCGACGCCCTGGTTGGCCGAGACCCAGCCGGGCGCGACCTTGATCCGCGAGTCGGCCCAGTCCGCGGTCGACAGGTAGTCCTGAACGGCCTGCACCTCGGGCCGGTTGGAGAAGGCGGTCACGAACTCGCCGCCGCCCTCGACCGGGTTGGCGGTCGCCGGGTTCACCGCGGGCAGCTGGAATGCGAAGACGTCGCCGTCCGGCCCGACCTTGGTGGTCTTGGGCCACTGCGCCTCGTAGAACGAAGCCTGCTGCAGCATCCAGCACTTGCCGGTGAGGATCGGGGTACCGGCGTCCTGGAAGGTGGTGGTGGCGATCGACTTCACGCCGCCGATGCCCCGTTGACCCAGGCCGGGTTCTGCATCCAGTTCGCCACGGTCTGCATGGACTGCTGGATCTGCGGGTCGCTGAACTTGATCTTGTGGCTGACCCACTGGTCGTAGACGTCACCGCCCTGGCCGCCGAGCACCACCTCCTCCAGCCAGTCGGTGGCCGGCCAGCCGGTCGCTGTGCCCGAACTGATGCCGCCGCACCACGGCTTGCTGCCGTTGGTGCCGGCCTTGGCCATCTTGTCGCTGAGCGCCATCAGATCGACCCAGGTCTTCGGAACGTCGTAGCCGGCCTGCTTGAAGGCCTTGGGCGAGTACCAGACCAGGGACTTCATGTTGGCACTCATCGGGGCCGCGTAGAACGTCCCGTTGACGGAGCCGTAGGTCTTCCAGATCGGGCTCCACTGGTTCTCATTGGCCTCGGTACGGGCCGACGGCTTGACCACTTTGCCGGTCTTGACCATCTGGGCCAGCAGGCCGGGCTGCGGGATGACCGCCAGGTCGGGCGCGTTGCCACCGTCGACCCGCACCGGCAGCTGGGACTCGAAGTCGTTGGAGCCCTCGTAGGAGATCTGGATCCCGGTGCACTTGCTGAAGTCCGCCCAGGACTTCTCCAGCGAGTCCGACTCCGGACTCGTGATCGACGCGAACATCGTCACCTTGGTGCCCGAATGCCCCGCGTAGGGCTGGAACTTGGCACAGTCCCCGGCGAGCGTGGTGGGACCGCCGCCGCCTCCGCCGCCCGAGCTGTTGGAGCAGGCCGACACCAGGGCCAGGCCGAGTACCGCGGGGGCGATGATCAGATTCCTACGAAGCCGGACACTCAAGATGCTGTTCACTGCGTTCTCCTGCGGCCTGGAACGGACGACGAGCGGACGAACGGGACGAACGAAGAGCACGAGCCGACGAACGGCACGCACGAGGAGCACGTGCGAGCGCGGCACTGAACGAGTCGACGGTGACGGGTAGTTGGCGCTGGTCCTCGGCAACTGATCCGACGACGGTAACGTACTGATCATCCGGCGCCAAGGGATCGCACCAAGGGATCGCACCATGGTTGCTTGCCCGCCCCGGCCGGAGCCCAAAACGATGTCGGCACGGCACAAGTCAACAAGAGAACGACAGAACGACGCCGGCGCGCGGAGTCGACGAATGATCGACTTCGCGCGCCGGGCATCCTGTCCCATCAGCGGACTGACCAAACATCAGGCCTGCCGGAGCCACCAGCGAAGCAGAACGGTCCGAACCCGTCGGCGAAGCAAGACGGTCAGAACAGCCGACGGCCAGAACAGCCGGCCGTCAGAACAGCCGGACCGGCAGCTCCCGCAGGCTGTTCACCACCATCGAGGCGGCCGGCCGCAGTTCGCCGTCCGGCACCGCCAGCGCCAGCGCGGGGAACCGTTCGAAGAGCGCGGGCAGCGCCACTTGCGCCTCCAGGCGGGCCAGCGGCGAGCCGGGGCAGACATGCGGACCGTGACCGAACGACAGGTGCCGGTTCGGGCTGCGGGTGATGTCGAACAGCTCGGCGGTCACCCCGTGCTGCAGCGGATCCCGGCCGATCGCGTTGTAGGAGATCATCACCGGGTCGCCGGCCGGCACCACCACACCGTCCCCACCTCGATCGGCTCGGCGGCGAACCGGAACAGGAAGTTGCTGGTCGGCGGCGTCCACCGGAGCGACTCCTCGACCACCGCGTCCCAGCCCACCTCCCCGGAGCGGACCAGCGCCAGCTGGTCGGGGTGGCCGAGCAGGGCCCGCACCGCGTTGGTGATCAGGTTGACCGTGGTCTCGTGCCCGGCCGCGATGATCACCCGGATGGTGGCCGCCGCCTCCTCGTCGGTGAGCGCGCTGCCCTCCAGGTCGGCCGCGAGCAGCGCGCTCGCCAGGTCGTCGCGGGGCGCCGCCCGGCGCTGCCGCACCACGTCGTTGACGAAGGCGTTGAGGGCCGCGATGGTGGCCTGGATGCCGGCCGGATCGGGCACGCTGCTCAGGAACACCTCGTACAGGCCGCGCAGATACCCGTGGTCGGCCGGGTCGAGCCCGAGCAGCGAGCCGATCACCGACATCGGCAGCGGGAACGCGAAGGCGTTCTTCAGGTCCACCACCGGCTCACCCGCTGCCAGCTTGTCCAGCAACTGCCCTGTCAACAGCTCAACTTGAGGGCGCATCAGCTCTACCCGGCGCGGCGTGAACGCCTGCGCCACCAGCGCGCGCAGCCGCCGGTGCTCCTCCCCGTCGGTGGTGACCATGCTCGGCCCGGGCACCGCCAGCCCGATCAGCGGCCAGTCGCGCGGCACCTCGCCGCGTTGCAGGGCGGCCCACTGCTTGGCGTCCTTGACCAGCCGGTGGTCCGTCAGCAGCGCCCGGGCCGCGGCGTGCTGGGTGACCGCCCAGGCCGGCACCCCGCCGGGCAGCAGCACCCGCACCACCGACCCGGCCGCCCGCAGCAGCGCGCCCTCCCCGGCGCTGTCCCGCGCGAACGGGTCCAGCGCTATGACCGCTTGAGTCAACGGAAAGCCCCTCCTCCTGTGTTGGCGGCCGGGGTGAAGCTCACGGGCAGCGCCACCAGCGCCCGCACCCAGGCCGAGGGCCGCCAGACCAGGGCGTGTTCGGCCACGGCCAGCCCCAGGTCGGGCAGCCGGTCGAGCAGCACCTCGATGGCGGTGGCGGCGATCACCTCGGCGGCCTCCTGCGCGGGGAACGGGCAGCGGTGCTCACCGTGCGAGAAGCTCAGGTGCGCGTGGTTGCCCTCCGGCGCCGAGCCGTCGGGCGACCGCACCGCCGGGTCCGCGTTGGCCCCGGCGAAGCCGAGCAGCAGCATGTCGCCCGCAGCGATCTTCTGCCCACCCAGCTGGGTGTCGCGGATCGCCCACCGGCCCGCGAAGTTCTGGGTCGGGGTGTCCTCCCAGAGCGCCTCGGTGAGCGCCTGGCCGACGCTGCGCCGTCCGCCCGAGAGCGAGGCCGCGAACCGCTCGTCGGTCAGCATCAGCCGCAGTGCGTTGGCGATCCAGTAGGCGGTCGGCTGGTGCCCGGCGATCAGCAGCACCCGCAGGTCGCGGATCACCTCGTCGTCGGTCAGCCCGGCCGGGTGCACCAGCAGCCGCGAGGTGACGTCGGCGCCCGGCCGGGCCCGCTTGGCCTCCACCAGCTCCGTCATCACGGCGATGAGCCGCTGCGCCCCTGCTGGGCGTTGGCCCCGCCGTCCAGCATGTCCAGCAGCCCCTGGATCAGCACCGGCACCTGGGACGGGTCCAGGCCGAGCATCCAGCAGAGCACCAGCAGCGGCATCCGGTGCGCGTACTCGGCGACCAGATCGGCCTCGCCCCGGCCGGCGAAGTCGTCGATCAGCCGGTCGGCGACCCGCTCGCAGTAGGTCTTCAGCTCGTACGGGTCGACGGCGGCCAGGGCCTCGGTGATCGCCGCCGAGCGGCGCTGGTGCTCGCTGCCCTCGGCGTAGAGGATCGACGGCACCGCGGCCATCATCGGCCGCAGCGGCCAGTCCTCGGGATCGACGGCCAGGCGTTCCAGCGCCTGGAGTCGCGGCCGAAGATCTTGGGCTGGCTGGTCACCAACTGCAGCTCGCGATAGCCGATCACCAGCCAGGCCGGTACCCCGCCGGCCAGCTCCACCGGGGCCACCGGCCCGTGCGCGGCCCGCAGTTCGCGGTACACCTGACCGGGGTCGGTCTGGAAGCGCGGCCCGTACAGCGGCGCGCCGCCGCGGTGCGCCGGGCAGCCGGGGGGCGGGGTGGTCGCCGGTTCGGTCACGAGAAGTCCTCCACATCAGCGTCGGCCGGCCCGTACCGGGCCTCGGCCAGCTCGGTCAGGTGGCGGACCAGGGTGATCAGCACCTGCTTGCCGGACTCCTTCTCACGGGCGTCGCAGTCCAGCAGCGGCACCTCGGGCGACAGGTCGAGCGCCTCGCGGACCTGCTCCAGGGTGTGCCGGGGCGACTCGAAGTTGTTGCGCGCCACCACGAACGGCATCCCGTGGTGCTCCAGCCGGTCGATGGCGTAGAACGAGTCCTCCAGCCGCCGCGGGTCGACCAGCACCACCGCGCCGAGCGCGCCGGAGAACAGCCGGTCCCAGAGGAACCAGAACCGCTCCTGCCCGGGCGCGCCGAACAGGTAGAGCACGCTCTCGGCGGAGAGGGTGATCCGGCCGAAGTCGAACGCGACCGTGGTGGACCGCTTGTCCGCCACCGCCGACGGGTCGTCGACCCCCACGCCGGCCTTGGTCATCACCTCTTCGGTGGTGAGCGGACGGATCTCGCTGACCGAGCCGACCAGGGTGGTCTTGCCGACGCCGAAGCCGCCGACCACGACGATCTTCCAGGCGTTGTCGGCGGTGCTGCGCAGCGGCGTACGGGCGGGGCGAGCGGCTTCGACGACGGCGGTGCCGGAAGCACCGGACGTGCCGGAAGCACCGGAGGTACCGGAGTCCTTGGAGCCGACGGCGGTGTCAGCGACACCGAACGTGTCAGAGCCGTTGGAGTCCATGCAGCACCTGCTTCAGCGTGTCGACGTCGGGCAACCGGTTGGTCCGCGGGGCGAACCGGGGGTGGCGGGCGGTGATCCGGCCGGCCTCCAGCAGGTCGCCGAGCAGGATCTTGATCACGCTGACCGGCAGCCCCAGCTCGGCGGAGAGCTCCACCACCGCGATCGGGTGCTCGGCCAGCCGCAGGATCCGCGCGTGCTCGGACTGCATGCCGGCCACCGGCGCGCTCTCCGCGACGATCAGCGTCACCACGTCGAATGCGTCGGTGGCCGGACGGCTGCGGCCGCCGGTCACCGTGTAGAGGCGGTCCGGGCCGTCGTCGGGCCCGAGCCGCCGACGGCCGGTCATGCCTCCCCGGCGGTGGCGTCCTCGCGCGGCGGCGCGCTCAGGAACTCGCCGATCTGCTCGATCAGGGCGTGCATGTTGTGGCCGACCAGGCCGACGTCGGCGCTGTCCTCGGTCACCACGGCCAGGTGCGCGCCCTGGCCCGCCTCCACGATGCACAGGATGCCGCCGTGGAACTCGGTCATCGACTGGCGCACCCCACCGGTGCCGTCGCCGAACTCGATCGAGGCGCCGTGCGCCAGGCTCTGGATCCCGGAGGCGATGGCGGCCAGCTGGTCGGCCTGGTCCTCGGTCAGGCCGGTGCTGTGGCAGAGCTTCAGGCCGTCGGCGGAGAGCACCAGGGCGTGCCGGGAGTCGGGCGTGTTGGCCAGCAGGTTCTCCAACAGCCAGTCGAGGTCGCGGTCGGTGGTGCTGCTCATCGGGGGTCGTCCTTCGAGAAGTCGGCGGGTGGCGCGGGGTCGGGCAGGGGCACAGCGGTTCGGGCGCCCTGCACGGCCTGCCGGAAGGCGCCGAGCCGGGCGGCGTTCGGCGGCCGGCGCCGCACCGCGGGGGCTGCGGGCGCCGGGGTGGCCGATGCGGCCAGGGTCTGGCCGCGTCGGCGCTTGGGCAGGTCGTTGCCGCCGGTCGGCGGCGCGGGCACGCTCTCAACGACGTCGGCCTCGGGGGCGCCGGTTCCGTCCGAGGTGGCGTCAGCTGCGGGCAGGGCGGCGGGAATCGCGGGCGGACGGCGGGCAGGGCGGGCCGGGCGTGGGCTGCGGGGGTCGGCGGCGCGGGGGCGAGCGGCGCCGGGGCGTCCGGCTCCTGGTCCTCCGGCTCCGGGTGGCTGATCAGCTGCGCCGGCACCAGCATCACCACACCGGTGCCGCCGCGCGACGAGGGCCGGAAGGAGATCGACAGGCCGTGCTTGCGGGCCAGCGCGCCGACCACCGCGAAGCCCAGCCTGGTTCCGGCGGAGAGCGTGGTCAGGTCGAGCGGCTCCCCCGACACCGCCTGCTCGGCCCGGCGCAGCCAGACCTCGGACAGCCCCAGACCGCCGTCCTCGACGGTGATCGCCAGGCCGGTGTGCAACTCCTCGACGTAGACGTGCACTTCGGTCGGCGGGGCGGAGAAGTTGGCGCCGTTGTCCATCAGTTCGGCCAGCGCGTGCATCACGCCCTCGGCCGCGAACCCGGCCACCGATGCGATGCTCGCCGAGTGCAGTCGCACTCGCCGGTAGGCGCCGATCCGGCCGAGCGCCCCACGCAGCACGCTCTCCACCGGGATCGGCCTGGTCCACCGGCGGCCGCTGCGGGCGCCGGTGAGGACGGCGATGCTGTCCGCCATCCGTCCCACCTGGGCGGTGCTGTGATCGAGGCTCAGCAGATCGCCGAGGACCGTGTCGTCATGCCGGTGCTGCATGTCGCGCAGCTCGGCGTGCATGCTGGTGGCCAGTGCCTGGACCCGGCCGGCGGCGGTCGCGCAGACCGCCAGCGCGGCGGCCCGCTGGCGCTCGCCGTGCGCGACCTCGCGGGCCAGCAGCACGAGCAGGTCCTCGTGCGCGGTCTGCCGGTGCTCCACCAGGACGGTCTCCACCGAGGCGCCGGCCCGCAGCCGGCGGACCACCTCGGGAATGGTGTGCTCGGCCAGCTTGACCAGTTCGGCCCGTTCGTCGTCGGCGGCGGCTCGGGCGGCGGCCGCCTCGGTGCGTGCCTCCACGGCCTCCGCGCGGGCGGCCATGGTCTCGGTGCGGGCCGCCTCGGCCTCGGTGTGGCTCGCCTGGGCGCGGGCCCGGGCGGCCTGCGCCTCGGCCATCGCGTCGGCGGTGGCGGCTTCCGCGCGCACCACCGCGGCCAGTGCGGCTTCGCCCTTGGTCCGGGCGGTGGCCAGCTGGGCGGCCAGGTGGCGGGCCCGGCGGCGCTGGACGAGCGCGGCGGCGACCGCGGCGCACCAAGCCGCGGCGGCCACCGCGGACCACAGGCCGACGGCGGTGCGGTCCCGGTCGGGGGCCGCCGCGGTGGCGGCGATCACGGCGGCTGCGGCGACCAGCACCGCCGCCAGCGCCGCGAGCAGCATGGCCGGTCGGCCGGAGAGGCGTGAGCGTGCGGTCATCGGTCGGTTCCTCGGCGAGGTCGGGATCGGGCAGGCGACAGCGCACCGGCCCCCGCAGCCGGGAGCGGCATGATCAGTTCACGCGGTCAACTGATGATATCGACTTAGATATTCAGCTCAAACGTTCAATTGACGTGACGTCTGTCAAACTCAGCGGACATGCCAAAGGGCGGTGCCACCGGTCGACCCGGTGGCACCGCCCTTTGGTCAGGCGGTTGTGCCGTCAGACGCCTGTGCCGTCAGACATCTGTACCGTCAGACATCTGAGCTGTCAGGCTGCGGTGATCAGCTGCAGCCGCTGGTGGAGCCGCAGCCCTCGCACAGGTAGCAGCTGCCCGCGCGGCGCATCTTGGTGCCGCAGGAGAAGCAGAGCGGCGCGTCGGCGTTCAGGCCGAGCTGGATCTCCAGCAGCTCCGTCGAGTTGTGCGGCGCCTTGGCGGCGGTCGGCGCCGGCAGCTCGACGACCTGGTCGGCCCGGGTGGCCAGCGGCGCGGACTGGGCCAGGCTCTCGACGTCCACGTCGTCCTCGAGCGGCTCGTAGGAGCCGGTCTCCAGGTGGCGCTGGCGCTCCTCGACGGAGTGGATGCCGAGCGCCGAGCGGGTCTCGAACGGCAGGAAGTCCAGCGCCAGGCGGCGGAAGATGTAGTCGACGATCGACTGGGCCATCCGCACGTCCGGGTCGTCGGTCAGACCGGCCGGCTCGAAGCGCATGTTGGTGAACTTCGAGACGTAGGTCTCCAGCGGGACGCCGTACTGCAGGCCGACCGAGACGGCGATGGAGAAGGCGTCCATCATGCCCGCCAGGGTGGAGCCCTGCTTGGACATCTTGAGGAAGACCTCGCCGAGGCCGTCGTCCGGGTAGGAGTTGGCGGTCATGTAGCCCTCGGCGCCGCCCACCGTGAAGGAGGTGGTGATGCCGGGACGGCCCTTGGGCAGGCGCTTGCGGACCGGGCGGTACTCGACCACCTTCTCCACCGCGGTCGGCTCGACCGTGGCCGGGGCCGCCTTCGCCTCGTCGCCCTTCTTCTTGGCCGACAGCGGCTGGCCCACCTTGCAGTTGTCGCGGTAGATCGCCAGCGCCTTGACGCCCAGCTTCCACGCCTCGAAGTAGATCTCCTCGACCTCCTCGACGGTGGCGTTCTCCGGCATGTTGACGGTCTTGGAGATCGCGCCGGAGATCCACGGCTGGATCGCCGACATCATGCGGACGTGGCCCATCGGGGAGATGGAGCGCTCGCCCATCGCGCAGTCGAAGACCTCGTAGTGCTCGGTCTTCAGGCTCGGGGCGTCGAGGACGTTGCCGTGCTCGGCGATGTGCGCCACGATCGCCTCGATCGCCTCACCGTGGTAGCCCAGGCGCTTGAGGGCGCGCGGCACGGTGTTGTTGACGATCTGCATCGAGCCGCCGCCGACCAGCTTCTTGAACTTGACCAGGGCGAGGTCGGGCTCCACACCGGTGGTGTCGCAGTCCATCATCAGGCCGATGGTGCCGGTCGGGGCCAGCACCGAGGCCTGGGCGTTGCGGAAACCGTTCTGCGCGCCGATCCGCAGCACGTCCTGCCAGGTCTCGTTGGCGGCGGCCCAGACCGGGGCGTCCAGGTCGTCCAGCGCGACGGCGGTCAGGCTGGCGTCCGCGTGCTGCTTCATCACCCGCTGGTGCGGGCGGCGTTGCGGGCGTAGCCGTCGTACGGGCCGACCACACCGGCCAGTTCGGCGCCGCGGCGGTAGGCGGTGCCGGTCATCAGCGAGGTGATGGCACCGGCCAGCGCGCGGCCGCCGTCCGAGTCGTAGGCGTGGCCGGTGGCCATCAGCAGCGCGCCCAGGTTGGCGTAGCCGATGCCCAGCTGGCGGTAGGCGCGGGTGGTCTCGCCGATCTTCTCGGTCGGGAAGTCGGCGAAGCAGATCGAGATGTCCATCGCGGTGATGACCAGCTCGACCACCTTGGCGAAGGTGACCGCGTCGAACCCCTGACCGCCATCAGACGCAGTGTCGTCGCGGAGGAACTTCATCAGGTTCAGCGAGGCCAGGTTGCAGCTGGAGTTGTCCAGGTGCATGTACTCGGAGCAGGGGTTGGACGCGTTGATCCGACCCGACTCCGGCAGGTGTGCCAGTGGTTGATGGTGGAGTCGTACTGGATGCCCGGGTCGGCGCAGGCCCAGGCCGCCTCGGCCATCTTGCGGAACAGCTTCTTGGCGTCGACGGTCTCGATGACCTCGCCGGTCAGCCGGCCCCGCAGGCCGAACTCGGTGCCGTTCTCCACCGCCGTCATGAACTCGTCCGACACCCGGACCGAGTTGTTGGCGTTCTGGTACTGGACGGAGGTGATGTCGTCGCCGCCCAGGTCCATGTCGAAGCCCGCGTCACGCAGCGCGCGGATCTTCTCCTCCTCCTTCACCTTGGTCTCGATGAAGGCCTCGACGTCCGGGTGGTCCACGTCGAGCACGACCATCTTGGCGGCCCGGCGGGTGGCGCCACCGGACTTGATGGTGCCGGCCGAGGCGTCCGCGCCGCGCATGAAGGAGACCGGGCCGGAGGCGTTGCCGCCGGAGGAGAGCAGCTCCTTGGAGGAGCGGATCCGGGAGAGGTTCAGGCCGGCGCCGGAGCCGCCCTTGAAGATCATCCCCTCTTCCTTGTACCAGTCCAGGATCGACTCCATGGAGTCGTCCACGGCCAGGATGAAGCAGGCGCTGACCTGCTGCGGCTGCTTGGTGCCGACGTTGAACCAGACCGGGGAGTTGAAGCTGAACACCTGGTGGAGGAGGGCGTGGGTCAGCTCGTGCTCGAAGACCTCGGCGTCGGCGGCGGAGGCGAAGTAACCGTTCTTCTCACCGGCGGCGCGGTAGGTCAGCACCACCCGGTCGATGATCTGCTTCAGGCTCCACTCGCGCTGCGGGGTGCCCAGGGCGCCGCGGAAGTACTTGCTGGTGACGATGTTGACCGCGTTCACCGACCAGAAGTCGGGGAACTCGACGCCGCGCTGCTCGAAGTTGATCGAGCCGTCGCGCCAGTTGGTCATGACGACGTCGCGCCGCTCCCAGGTGACCTCGTCATAGGGGTGGACCCCGGGGGTGGTGTAGATGCGCTCGATCCGCAGACCGCCCTTGGGGGCCTTGCCGCCCTTGCCGGCCTTCTCGGACTTCGACCCGCGCGCGCTGCCGCTCGTGGTGTCTGTCACTTCTTCTCCTCCTCCTGGGCAAACGCCCGGCATACCCCAATTGTCCTTCTCGGGGTGTGCTGCTTCGCTTCTCCTGGTGGGCGGGCAGGCCGGGGGCACCGACCGGTTCGCACCGTCTGTGTTGGTTTGCGCGCCGTTTTCGGGCACGCCTGAGCCCCGGAGGGCGTGGGTAACCGCCTCCTAGGGCGCCGCGGCGGGGACGGGCACGGCGGAGCCGTCCTCGTCCTGCGCGGTGGTGGACCGCTCCGCGCCTCGCAACTCCGCGATGGCGGCCTCGAAGTCCGCAAGTCCGTCGTATGCCTGGTACACCGAGGCGAACCGCAGGTACGCGACGACGTCCAGGTCCTTCAGCGGGCCGAGTATGGCCAGGCCCACGTCATGTGTGGAGAGCTCGGCGCTGCCACTGGCGCGCACGCACTCCTCCACCCGCTGGCCGAGCAGCGCCAGGGCGTCCTCGGTGACCGGTCGGCCCTGGCAGGCCTTGCGGACCCCGGAGATCACCTTCTCGCGGCTGAACGGCTCGGTCACCCCGCTGCGCTTGATCACCATGAGCGCGGCCGTCTCCACCGTGGTGAACCGCCGACTGCAGTCGGGGCACTGGCGGCGGCGGCGAATCGCACTGCCGTCGTCAGTGGTGCGACTGTCGACCACACGGCTGTCGGAGTGCCGGCAGAAGGGGCAGTGCACGGGGAACTCCCTTCCTGGGCGAACCGGCTGAGCGGGCTGGGCAGAGCCATAGTCTAGGCCACGCGGTCAAGATCGAATAACACGGGGACCACAACCTGTGGGCTGCGAGCAGCTATACAACCACTAGATCTTGCGTGGCGCACCATCCAACACGCCAGACGCGCAGTGGCTCCGGAATCACCCCGCGCAATCGCCGCAGGTCAGTTGCGAGTCGCTCGTGCGAGCCATTTCGGCCACTCACCCGAACGGTCGAGAAGAGCACGCTAGAATCACTGATCGAACATTTAATCGACCGCACATACACCCAAAGCCTTGATCGAGTCACGCGACTCCGAAATAATTCACTCGAACGTGTGTTTGGCGCAACCTTTCGATAGGTGCTGCCGTTGGGCTGGGCAAGCAGGGAAGACCGCCCGTCGAGAGGGGCCGCCATGAGCACCGTACAGACCAGTAGCACCAATAACACCGCTCTCCAGAACACCGTTGCCGACGGCCGCGGCATCCCGGTACAGGAGGACCGCAGCAGCATGGACCGCAGCGACAGCTCCCGTCCCGGCGGCGCGCCGGGCTTCCTCCAGGACCAGCCGGTCGAGCACGCCTCGGTGCAGGACGTGCCGCTCGGCCTGCCCGGCGGCCAGGCCCGCGCGCTGCCCGGCCGCCCGCCGGGGATCCGCACCGACGAGGCCGGGCTGACCGAGCGGCAGCGCCGGGTGATCGACGTGATCCGGGATTCGGTGCAGCGCCGCGGCTATCCGCCGAGCATGCGGGAGATCGGCCAGGCAGTCGGGCTCTCCTCCACCTCCTCGGTGGCCCACCAGCTGATGGCCCTGGAGCGCAAGGGCTTCCTGCGGCGCGACCCGCACCGCCCCCGGGCCTACGAGGTGCGCGGCGTCGAGGTCACCCGCCCCAACACCGCCGATGCCGCGGGCCGCCCCTCCACCTCCTATGTGCCGCTGGTCGGCCGGATCGCCGCCGGTGGGCCGATCCTGGCCGAGCAGACGGTCGAGGACGTCTTCCCGCTCCCCCGCCAGCTGGTCGGCGAGGGTGAGCTGTTCGCACTCACCGTGCGCGGCGACTCGATGATCGAGGCGGCCATCTGCGACGGGGACTGGGTCACCGTGCGCCGCCAGCCGGTCGCCGAGAACGGCGACATCGTGGCCGCCATGATCGACGGCGAGGCCACCGTCAAGCGCCTCAAGCGCGAGGACGGCCGGATCTGGCTGCTGCCGCACAACCCGGCCTACGAGCCGATCCCGGGCGACAACGCGACCATCCTGGGCAAGGTCGTCGCGGTGCTGCGTCGCCTCTGACCCGGGCGTGCCCCACCTGCTTCTGACGGGCCGTCGGTGTATCCGGCGGCCCGTCAGCCTTGTCTGCCCCCGTCGGCGTCGTCTTCCCCGCCGCCCTTGTCTGCCCGCAGGCCCGGCTGAGCCCGGTCAGCCCCGCTTGGCAACCGGCCGAACCGGCGGCGCACTCTGGTCGATGGCCGCCAGCGACCGGCGCACCTGGTTGCGATCCGTGGTGTACCAGAAGTCGGGCATCGAGGCCCGGAAGAAGCCGCCGTACCGCGCGGTGGCCAGTCGCGGATCGAGCACCGCGACCACGCCCCGGTCGTCGGCCGCCCGGACCAGCCGGCCCGCGCCCTGCGCCATCAGCAGCGCGGCATGCGTGGCCGCCACCGCCATGAAGCCGTTCCCGCCGGCCTCCTCCACCGACTTCTGCCGGGCGCTCATCAGCGGATCATCGGGCCGCGGGAACGGGATCCGGTCCATCACCACCAACTGGCAGGCGGAGCCCGGCACATCCACGCCCTGCCACAGCGACAGGGTGCCGAACAGGCAGGTCTCGGCATCGCTCGCGAAGTTCCGGATCAGCTCGCCCAGGGTGTCCTCGCCCTGCAGCAGGATCGGGTAGTCCAGCCGCTCGCGCAGCTGCTCGGCGGCGGTCTGGGCGGCCCGCATCGAGGAGAACAGCCCGAGCGTGCGACCGCCGGCGGCACCGATCAGCTCGGCCAACTCGTCCAGCATCTGCGGCCGTTCCGGCTCCCGGCCGGGCGCCGGCAGATGCTTGGCGACATAGAGGATGCCCTGCTTGGGATAGCTGAACGGCGAGCCGACGTCCAGCGCCCGCCAGACCGGCGGCGCGTCCTCGCTCAGGTCCCGGTCCGGCTCCGCCCCGCTGCGCTGCTCCGGCAGCCGCCCTCGCCGGGCAGTCCGACCGAGGCGGCCACCCCGGTGAAGTCCCCGCCCAGTTTCAGGGTGGCCGAGGTCAGCACCACCGAGCGCTCCTTGTAGAGGTTCTCCCGCAGCAGCCCGGAGACGCTCATCGGCGCCACCCGCAACGAGGCCGGCATCAGCCCGTAGCGGTCGCTGCGCTCGATCCAGATCACGTCGTACGGCGACTCCTCGAGCAGCCTCTCGGTGGTGTCGTGCAGCGACTCGACGGCGGCCATCGCCTGCTTGCGGACCGCGTCCTCGTCGGTGAGGCCCTTGTCCCGGATCTCGCCGAGCGAGGTGATCACCTGGCGGCTGGCGTCCCGGATCGCGGCGACCGCATAGCCGAGGTACTCGGGCAGTTCGTCGACCTTGCCGGGCTGGGCGGTCTCCATCAGGCCGTGGTAGCTCTCGGCGGCGGCCTGCAGCGCGTCCACCGCCTTCTCGTTGGCCAGCCGGGCGGCCCGCTTGACCGCGCGGTTGACCGCGCCGACGGTGAGCTCCGCGGTGGCCGCGCCGGTCACCCGGTTCACCAGCTCGTGCGCCTCGTCGATGATCAGCAGCTCGTGCTCGGGCAGCACCGGGGCGCCCTCGATCGCGTCGATCGCCAGCAGCGCGTGGTTGGTCACCACCACATCGGCCAGCTTGGCGCGCTCCCTGGCCCGCTCCGCGAAGCACTCCGGCCCGTACGGGCAGCGGGTGGCGCCCAGGCACTCCCGGGAGCTGACCGAGAGCTGGGCCCAGGCCTTGTCGGAAACGCCCGGGGTCAGGTCGTCCCGGTCGCCGGTCTCGGTCTCGTCGGCCCAGTCGCGCAGCCGCAGCACGTCCTCGCCGAGCTTGCCGGTCGGCCCGGCGATCTCCTCCAGCGGGATCAGCCCCTCGCCCTCCTCGCTGGGCGCGCCCTCGTGCGCCCGGTGCAGGCAGAGGTAGTTGGAGCGGCCCTTGAGCATGGCGAACTGCGGGCGGCGCCGCAGCACCGGGTGCAGCGCGTCCACGGTGCGCGGCAAGTCCCGCTCCACCAGCTGGCGTTGCAGCGCCAGGGTGGCGGTGGCCACCACCACGCGGTCGCCGTGCGCCAGCGCCGGCACCAGGTAGGCCAGCGACTTGCCGGTGCCGGTGCCGGCCTGCACCAGCAGGTGCTCGGCACTCTCGACGGCCTCGGCGACCGCCTCGGCCATCCTGATCTGGCCGGGCCGCTCGACGCCGCCGACCGCGGTGACCGCGGCGTGCAGCAGTTCAGGGATCCGGCCGGCGGTCTCGGCGACGAAGGCGGCGGGCTCGGCGGGCTCGGCGGGCTCGGCGGGCTCGGCGGGCTCGGCGGGCTCGGCGGGCTCGGCGGGCTCGGCGGGCTCGGCGGGGAGATCCTCGGCCGGCAACTGGGGTGCGGAGTCGTTCCTCATGGCACTCCAACCCTACGGTGCCGGACTGACAACGCTCTCCCGCGGACCTGGCAGCGCACTGCCCGCCGGGTCCGCCAGCGGATTGGCCACCCGTCCGTGCACCGCGGCGTGCGGTCGCTGCGGGCGGTCCCGGTAGCCGTCGAGCAGCAGCCGGTTGCGGTTCAGGCAGAGCCGGTCGATCTCGGGGGTGAGCAGGTCGAACAGTGCGAACCGGTCCGCCAGCTCCGGGAACCGCCGCTGGTAGGCCGTGATCTCGCCGCGCAGCAGCTCCCAGAACTCCGGCTCGGGCAGCCCGCAGCGGCGCTCCAGCAGCGGCGCCAGGAACCGGTAGACGCCGATGAACAGCCCGGCGTGCAGGAACTGGCACAGCCCCGCCGGGCCCTCCCGCAGCAGCACCCCGGTGACCGCCGGATCCAGCCCGCGCAGCTCCCGCAGGTCCCGGTCACTGATGTTGACGTCGTCCACGAAGTCCTTGACGGCCAGCCGGACCGGCACGTCGCGCTGGTCGAACAGCACGATCGCGTTCTCCCCGTGCGGCGAGAACACCGTGCCGTAGCGGTAGAGGAAGTGCAGCAACGGCGGCAGCATCACCGCGAACAGCCGCCTCGTCCAGTCCCGCGCCGTCAGCCCGGACCGGGCGATCAGCTCCTCGACCAGGCTGCGCCCGTCGCCGCCGGTCTGCAGCAGCGCCGCCAGGGTGCGCCCGCGCTCGCCGGGCTCCAGACAGCTGCCCAGCGGCTCCCGCCAGATCGCGCCGAGCAGCTCCTTGTACTGGTACGGCGCCTCCGGCAGCCGCGCGTAGTACGGGTGCCGGACCGCCACCGAGGCGACCTCGCCCAGCAGCACCACCCGGCACTCCTCGCGCAGGAACCGGTCCTGGTCGCGCAGCCGGTGGATCCACGCGGTCACGGCCGGCGCGGCCAGCGCCCGCTCGGTCGGCAGGCCGCGCCACACCAGGGTGTTGAGCACCGAGAGCGGCAGCTTCACGGTCCGCCGCTGCGGGCTGGTGATGTTGAAGAAGGTCCGGATCGACTGCTGCGGCAGCCGCAGGTCCCGGTCGACCGGCAGCAGCACGATCCGGCCGTCGGCCACCCAGGGTGCGAACAGCGGCAGCACCGTCTCGTCCCACTGCCAGGGATGCACCGGCAGCAGCAGGTAGCGGGTCGGGTCCAGGCCGCGGTCGGCGAGCAGCAGCCGGTAGCCGGCCAGCACCTCCAGGTCCAGCTCCTGGCGGTAGAGCTGCTCCGGCTCGGCCAGCTCGCCGATGCCCCGGTAGGCGGCCAGGTCGCGGTGGACGGCCAGCCAGCGCAGGCTCTGCAGCTGCCGCGCCTCGGGGGCCCAGGCGGCGGCGTCCGAGGCCGAGAAGCCGAGCCGGCCCTTGTTCGGCACGATCCACGGGTGTCCGGTCTGGTGGCCCTCCAGGGTGGTGTGGTCCAGCTCGGCCAGCTCGGCCGCCGTCAACTGCTGGGCCGCCAGCCGGACGTCGGCGAGCAGGGTGGCGGTCAGCTCCCGGACCAGGTGGCCGACCGTGTCCCCGGTGAGCCCGAGCGGCTGACGGGCCGCCAGCAGGAACTCCAGCGGGTCGTCGGCCGGCTCGCCGTCCCGGCGCACCGAGCCGGGCTCGACCTGCCAACTGCCGTAGGCACCGCGCCGAGCGGCGAACCGGTAGACCGGACCGCCGGGGAGCGCGATCCGGTAGCCGTCGTCGACCGGTTCGGGGGTCAGCAGTTCCTCGTAGGCGAACTCGCCGAGCATCTTGGCCAGTAGCGCCCGGCAGGCCTGCTGCCAGCGGCCAGCGGTGAGGGCGTCATCGGCCGGCGGACGGTGCATGGTGCGGCTCCTTGGTGGCGGCGCCGCCCTGGGTCGGCAGGGTGGCGGGGGCGAAGCTGGTCCAGGCGGTCCGGGCCGGTAGCGGGTGCACCACCCGGCCGGTGAGCGCGTTCAGGATCACTGCCGCGCGGTGGGCGCCCAGGCCCAGGTCGGGGGTACCGACGCCGTGGGTGTGCAGTTCGGCGTTCTGCACGTAGAGGCCGCCGGTCAGGGCGGGTGCGGTGGCCACCCGGTGGTCCAGGTCGACCCGGAAGCGGCCCTGCTCGTCCCAGTCGATCAGGCCGGCCAGCGGGTCGAGGAACGCCGGGTGGGCGGCCCGGTAGCCGGTGGCGAGCACCACGGTGTCGGTGCGCAGGGTGCGGCCGGCGCCCGAGTCGCGGTGCAGGCAGCGCAGTTCCAGGCCGCCGCACGGGCCGGGCAGCGCGGCGGTCACCTCGGTGCCGGGGGTGATCTCCGCGTCCACCGCGCCGATCGGGCGGCCGATGGTGCGCTCGTAGAGCAGGTCGTGGATGTCGGCCAGGGTCTCGGCGCTGGCCGCCTTGTGCAGCTGCCACTGCTCGGCCACCAGGCGGTCGCGCACCGCCTCGGGCAGCGCGTGGAAGTACCGGGTGTAGTCGGGGGTGAAGTGCTCCAGGCCGAGCTTGGAGTACTCCATCGGCGCCAGCGCCCTGGTCCGGGTGAGCCAGCGCAGCCGGGTGCCGTCCTCGCCGCGGGAGCGCAGCAGGTCGAGGAAGACCTCGGCGCCGGACTGCCCGGAGCCGACCACGGTGATGTCCCGGGCCGGCCGCAGCTCGGCGCGCCGCCGCAGGTAGTCGCCGGAGTGCCAGACCGCCGGGTGGCCCTCGAGCGCGGCGAAGGCGGCCGGCCAGACCGGCCTGGTGCCGACGCCGAGCACCAGGTTGCGGGAGCGGACGGTCTCACTGCCGCCGAGCTCCGCCTCGAAGAGGCCGTCCGCCCAGCGGACCGCCGCGACCTCGGCGCCGAACCGGCAGCTGGGCAGCCGCTCGGCCACCCAGCGGCAGTAGTGGTCGTACTCTCGCCGGGCCAGCTGGAACCGCTCGGCGAAGTAGAACGGGAAGAGCCGCTCGTGGGCCCGCAGGTAGTTGAGGAACGACCACGGGTTGGTCGGGTCCACCAGCGAGACCAGGTCGGCCAGGAACGGCACCTGCATCCGGGCCCCGTCCACCAGCATCCCGGGGTGCCAGCGGAACTCGGGCCTGGCCTCGCAGAAGAGCGCGGTCAGCCCGGGCACCCGGTCGGCCAGCGCGGCCAGTGACAGGTTGAACGGTCCGATCCCGACCCCGAGCAGGTCATAGGGCTGGTCCTGCTGGCGGTTCATCGGCCCGGCTCCGTCCTCGTTCGCTCGCGTATCATCAACACCGCCCGTTTCTCGGGCAGTTGAAGCTCTCCGGCGCGGCGGAAACCGGCCCGCTCGAAGGACCGCACGCTGGCGGTGTTGCGCACGTCCGGCTCGGCCACCACCCGCGCGCAGACCCGCAGCAACTCGCCGGCCACCGCGTCGATCAGCACCGCGCCCAGCCCCCGGCCGCGCGCCGAGGGCGGGCCGAGCAGCAGGTGCACGCCCAGGTCGTCGGGGCCGGCCGGGTAGTGGTCGGCCAGCCGGTCGCGGGCCGCCTGGTAGACCTCCCAGTAGCTGATCGGCTCGCCGTCCAGCAGGCCCAGGTACGGGCGGCTCGGGCCGCCCGGGGCCAACTGCGGCCGCAGGTGGCGCTCGGTCACCTCCGGCGGCCCGGCCAGCTCCCAGAAGGCCGCCACCGCCGGATCGTTCATCCAGCTGGTGATCAGCGGAAGGTCGCCCTCCTCGACCGGGCGCAACCGGAACTCCCCCATGGCCGTCACCCGGCGGCCAGCGGGTTGGCGATGTCGACGTAGACCGACTGGGTGTCCACCGGTCCGACCAGCTCGTCCAGTCCGTGCAGCCGGGTCAGCAGATTGGCCTTGGCCCGCAGCCGCGGGGCTTCCAGCAGCAGGGCGGGCAGGCCGGACCCGGTGGCGGCGGCCGCCGGGGAGGCCAGGAAGCGGCGCAGCGCGGCCAGCAGCACCGCCTCGTCGGCCAGCCGCTGCGAGCCGAACGCGCCGATCAGGCCGAAGACGTGATTGATCCCCAGGTAGTAGGCGAACCGCTCGTCGGCCACCTGGTCGGCCACGAAGGTGTCGCTGGCCTTGCCGAGGCCGGGCAGCCGCTGCTCCAGCCGGTCGGCGCGCGAGGCCCGGAAGTAGTAGCCCTGGTTGTCCCGGTACCGGCCGCCGCACGGCCAGCCGTCCGCGTCCAGCAGCACCAGGCTGTTCTGCTGGTGCGCCTCCAGTGCGATCCCGGCCTGCCCGTCGAGCCAGAGCACCGGCAGCACCACCGCCTCCAGGTAGCGCAGGAACCATTCGGTGGCCACCGTCGCCGGCGGTCGACCGCAGCGCCCGGCCAACGCCCGCAGCAGATCGCCGAGT
Source organism: Kitasatospora acidiphila (assembly GCF_006636205.1). Classification (NCBI taxonomy): domain Bacteria; kingdom Bacillati; phylum Actinomycetota; class Actinomycetes; order Kitasatosporales; family Streptomycetaceae; genus Kitasatospora; species Kitasatospora acidiphila. The sequence goes on from NZ_VIGB01000003.1 coordinate 3,100,179, forward strand.
TCGGACGGCATCTCGGGCCCGGGCTCCCCCAGCGGCCGCTCGGCGACCAGCCCGGCCACGCAGAGCGCCCGGTCGCCGGGGGCGAACGGCTGCATCCGCAGCACGGTGTCCAGCCCGGTGGCCCGCTCCTCGTCCCAACCGGGCAGGTCGACGCCGATCCAGGCGGGGTCGCGCACGATGTCGAAGCCCGGGTGCGCGGCCTGCCACTCGGCGCCGAGACCGGCCTCCAGCAGCCGGTGCACCTCCGCGCCCCGGTGCAGTTCCTTGCGCAGGTTCTCCCGGCGGGAGTTGGTGATCCGCAGGCCCAGCGAGAGCTTGAGCATCCACGGTGTGCCGGGGCGGAACACCGTCCGCACCGAGCTGGTCGGATGCCAGGGCGCGCCGTGCCGACCGAGGTCGTGCAGCAGGCCCTGGTCGAGCAGCGCGGCGATCTCCGGCCGGCTCGCCAACTCCTGGGCCTGCCACGGGTGCAGTGGCAGCGCGGCGGTGTGCGGCGGCAACAGCCCTGGGGCGTCCAGCAGTTCGGCGGTCAGCCGGGCGGCGTCGGCGGGCAGCGCCGAGTCGGCGGCCAGCAGCTCGCGCTCGACGGCGAACCAGTGCAGCGCGAAACTGCCGCGCAGCTCGGGCGAGTAGGCCGCGCTCTGGGCCGGGCCCAGGCCGTCGCGGCTCTTCGGGGTGGGGTGCAGCGGGTGGCCCAGCAGCAGCGCCTGCTCGGCGCGCAGGAACTCGCCCGCGACCTCGGCGTGCGGCCGGCTCCGGCGGTGGCGCAGCAGTTCACCGGTGCGGTGCACCGAATCGGCGACCCGGCCGGCCAGATCGGCGACCTGCTCCGGCCGGGCGGCCGCCGAACGGGCCAGCAGCGCGGCCGCGGTGACGGCGTCCAGCGCGGCGCCGCGCTGCTCGGGGCCGGTCGCCAACTCGACCCGCTCGAACCGGTGCCAGCCGCACGGCGACCAGTGCCGGACCGGGGCGACAAGCCGGGCCGCACCGCCGAGCAGTTCGATCCGCAGCACCCCGTCGGCGTCGGGTGCGGCGCCGCGCTCGCGGCACCAGCAGCGCAACAGGGCCTCCAGAGCCGCCTGTTCGGCCGCGACCACGGGGTCCTGGTGCAACAGCGGGTCGGTGTCGGCGAACTGGGTCGGCTGGTGTGGGACGGTGGCCGGGGCTCCGGTCAGGGCGGTGCTCAAGGCTGCTCCTCGGTGCGCGGGGGATGCGGGAGACGGCGGTTCGGCCGCGCGTACCGAACCGGACGCATCCGGGTGGTCCAACGAGCGCACACCCAGGTGGTCACAGATCGGTGACCGTTCAGTACCGGCGCAACTGGGGGGTGTCATGCACCGTCCTTGGCGCATGGGAGACTCCCTTGGTCCGAATCCTCACGGGGGAACTGAACACATGTCACGAATTGCACGTACCCGCCGGGCCCTGACCGCGGCGGGTGCCACCGCCGCGATCGTCCTGGCGGCTGCGGCCTGTGGTCCCGACGAGACCGACAACCCGCCGCAGGCAGCCCCGACCACCTCGGCCGCGCCGTCTCCCGCCGCCAGCGCGAGTGACGCCGGTCTGCCCGGCGGGCTCCCCTCGCTGGACATCTTGAAGAAGTGGAAGTTCGCGGACTGGGACAAGTGGGCCAAGCAGCACGTGCTGCCGCAGGCCGCGAAGGGCTTCTGGGACCTGCAGAAGCTGCTCGCCGCCAAGCCCAAGGAGCCGTCCGCACCGCCGCAGCAGCCCGGCGGCGACGGCAACGACCCGCTGCCGTCGCCGGTCCAGGCCCAGCAGATCAGCCACCCGTACACCCAGTACCCGGTGGACGGGAAGATCTTCTTCGACGTCTCGCCGACCGAGCACGCGGTCTGCTCCGGCACCGTGATCTCCGACCCGCTGCACCCGGGCAAGAGCAACCTGGTGTGGACCGCGGGCCACTGCCTGAGCGCCGGCAAGACCAGCGGGGGCAAGTTCTACAGCAACATGGCCTTCGTCCCGGCCTTCAACAGCTCGGGCGCGGTCAGCAACGGCGGCAAGGCCACGGTGGACAAGGTCGCGCCGTTCGGCATCTGGGACGCCGTCCAGGGCATCACCTCGCCGCAGTGGGAGGCCGAGGGCGGCGAGTACGGCAGCGCCGCCAGCCAGTACGACTTCTCGATCATCCAGGTCAAGCCGGAGAACGCCACCGGCAAGTCGCTGGAGGAGACGGTCGGCAGCTCGATCCCGGTCTGGTTCAACGCCCCGCGCGACCAGCTGAAGATCACCGCGATCGGCTACCCGGCCGCCCCGCCGTTCACCGGCATGGAGATGGAGCAGTGCGCGGGCGGCAAGCCGTCCCGGCTCTCCTTCGACACGAGCCGCCCGCCGATGAACGTGATCGGCTGCACCATGACCGGCGGCTCCAGCGGCGGCGGCTGGTTCTCGATGAAGGACGGCAAGCCCGCGCTGGTCTCCAACACCTCGATCGGCCCGGACCCGTCCGCCTGGCTGGCCGGTCCGTACCTGGACGACGTGGCCCAGGGTGCCCTGAGCTACATCGCCAAGAACGACTGACGATCCGTCAACCCTCTTCATCCACACGGGGAATCACGCACATGTCACAGCGAATAACGCGCCGGGCCGGCCTCGCCGCCGCCCTGGTCACCGCCCTCGCTCTCGGCACCGCCGCCTGCGGTCCGGACGACACCAAGACCACCGACGCCTCGTCGGCCGCCGCCTCCAGCCCGGCCGCCGCCACCAGCGGCAAGCCGGGTCTGAAGCTGCCGCCCGAGCTGCAGAACCTGAAGAACTGGAAGAGCACCGACTGGGCCAACTGGGCCAAGAAGCACGCGCTCAACAACCAGGTCGTCAAGGACCTGTGGAACGTCGACTCGATGAACAAGGCCACGCCGGCACCGCCGATGAAGGCCAGCACCAAGATGGGCGACGACACCTCGCAGAACGACCCGCTGCCCAGCCCGGTGCAGGCGGTCGGCGAGAAGCACCCCTACACCAACAACATGGCCGTCTTCGGCAAGCTCTTCACCAAGAGCCCCAAGGGCACCTACGTCTGCTCCGGCACCGTGGTCTCCGACCCGGCCCACCCCGGCAAGAGCAACCTGGTGTGGACCGCCAGCCACTGCCTGCACGGCGGCAAGGACGGCGACTGGCTGCAGAACATCGCCTTCATCCCGTCCTACAACCGCTCCGGCGCGGCCAGCGGCGGCAAGCAGGTGACGCTGAACCAGGTCGCCCCGTACGGCGAGTGGTGGGCCGACCAGGCGATGGTCGCCCCGCAGTGGGTCGCGGAGGGCGGCGAGACCGGTGGCCCGGTCAGCCAGTACGACTCCGGCATCATCCAGGTGACCAACCCGGACATGCCCGGCAAGTCGCTGGAGGAGGAGGTCGGCGGCTCGGTGCCGATCTGGTTCAACGCCCCGCGCGACCAGATCAACGCCGTGACCGCGTACGGCTTCCCGGCCGCCCCGCCGTACACCGGCCAGGAGTTGGAGTACTGCGACGGCGGCAAGCCGACCCGGCTCTCCTTCGACACGACCCGGCCGACCATGCTGACCATCGGCTGCACCATGACCGGCGGTTCCAGCGGCGGCGGCTGGCTGGCCAAGGAGCCGAACGGCAAGGTGGCGCTGGTCTCCAACACCTCGATCGGCCCGGACCCGTCCGCCTGGCTGGCCGGCCCCGAGCTGGACGACCAGGCTCAGGGCATGTTCCAGGAGATGACCGAACTGCCGCAGCCCCAGCAGTAGTAGCCACGGCATGACGCGATCGGGCCCGGCCTCCCACTCGGTGGGAGACCGGGCCCGATCGTCGTCGTTCCGAAGTCAGCGCTGCACGGCCACTGCGTAGCGCTCCAGCTCGGCCGCCAGCTCGGCGGCGACCAGCGCCCGCAGCTCGGTGCCCTCGCCGGTGTGCTCTGCGCCGATCAACTCGCCCTCGGCGTGCACCCGGGAGACCAGGTCGCCCCGGGTGTACGGCACCAGCGCGTGCACCTCGACGGCCGGGCGGGGCAGCTCCTCGTCGATCAGCTTGAGCAGCTCGTCGATGCCCAGGCCGCTGCGGGCCGAGACCACCACGGCGTGCGGCTCGCGGCGCAGCAGGCGCTGCAGCACCAGCGGGTCGGCGGCGTCCGCCTTGTTGATCACCACGATCTCCGGCACGTTCTGCGCCTCGACGGAGGTGATCACCTCGCGGACCGAGGCCAGCTGGGTCTCCGGCTCGGGGTGCGAGCCGTCCACCACGTGCAGGATCAGGTCGGCGTCGGCGACCTCCTCCATGGTCGAGCGGAACGCCTCGACCAGGTGGTGCGGCAGGTGGCGGACGAAACCGACGGTGTCGGCCAGGGTGTAGACCCGGCCGCCCGGGGTGACGGCCCGGCGGACCGTCGGGTCCAGGGTGGCGAACAGCGCGTTCTCCACCAGCACGCCGGCGCCGGTGAGCCGGTTGAGCAGCGAGGACTTGCCGGCGTTGGTGTAGCCCGCGATGGCGACCGAGGGCACCTGGTGGCGCTTGCGCTCCTGGCGCTTGGTGTCCCGGCCCTTCTTCATCTCCGCGATCTCCCTGCGGAGCTTCGCCATCTTCTCGCGGATCCGGCGCCGGTCGGTCTCGATCTTGGTCTCGCCGGGACCACGGGTGGCCATCCCGCCGCCCGACGAGCCGGAGCCACCGCCACCCATCTGCCGGGACAGCGACTGACCCCAACCGCGCAGCCGCGGCAGCATGTACTGCATCTGGGCCAGCGAGACCTGGGCCTTGCCCTCTCGGGACTTGGCGTGCTGGGCGAAGATGTCCAGGATCAGGGCGGTCCGGTCGACCACCTTGACCTTGACCACGTCCTCCAGGTGGATCAGCTGGCCGGGGGTGAGCTCGCCGTCGCAGACCACGGTGTCGGCGCCGGACGCGGCGACGATGTCGCGCAGCTCCTGGGCCTTGCCGGAGCCGATGTAGGTGGCGGCGTCGGGCTTGTCGCGGCGCTGGATCACGCCGTCGAGCACCTCGGAGCCGGCCGTCTCGGCGAGGGCGGCGAGCTCGGCGAGCGAGTTCTCCGCCTCCTCGGCCGTGCCGTCGGTCCAGACGCCGACCAGCACCACGCGCTCCAGGCGCAGCTGGCGGTACTCGACCTCGGTGATGTCCTGCAGCTCGGTGGAGAGGCCGGCGACCCGGCGCAGCGCGGCACGCTCGCTGCGGTCGTACTGGTCACCGTCGAAGTTCGGGCCGAAGTCCTCGTCGATCGCCGCGAGGTCCTCGTCCATCAGGGCTTCGGCCCGGAGGTCGGCGGGGCGGCGAGCGGTACGGCCCGCGGCTGCGCCGGAAAAGTCGCGGTCTTCGAACGTGGAGGTCATCGTGTCCTTAATTGGCTGCTGGGTCTGTCACTGACGGTCTTCCGGTCCGTCCACTGCGGCTAACGCTGCGGAGCGGTCCCGAATTCCCTTCGATGGTCGCATGTCCCCCGGCTCCGGGTCACCCGCATTTGCCACAGAACGGGCGGTCGGGCGCAGGCGCGGCGGCCGCGGGGCCGCCAGACCGGGGCGGCGGACATCGTAGACCCCGGAGACCCGCAGCATCGCCCGCATCACCACCGGCAGGGTGGCGGCGTCCGGCAGCTCGACGGTGTAGGTGTGCCGCACCCGCAGCTCCTCGGGCGGCTCGACCACCGCCGAGACGATGTCCAGGCCGGTGCCGGACATCGCGGCGGTCAGGTCCGCCAGCAGTCCGGGGCGGTTGAGCGCCTCGGCCTGCAGGGTGACCCGGAAGCCCGCCGCCGCCTCCGGCGCCCAGTCCAGCTGGATCGGGCCGCGGCCGTCCCCGCGCATCCGCTCGCCGGTCGGGCAGTCCGCCCGGTGCACCGCGATCGAGCCGCCGCGGACCGGGAAGCCGGTCACCCGGTCCGGGGGCACCGGGGTGCAGCAACGGGCCAGCCGGACGGCGGCGCCCGGGTGGCCGGGAGCGATCACCAGCCGGTCGCGGCCGCGCGGCAGCCGGACCGGGGCGGGGGCCCCGGCCGCCTCGGCCGCCGCGGCGGGCATGTCCGCGGGCACCTCCGAGGGCGCCGCCACGGGCCGCCCGGCCGCTTCGGCGGCGGACGGCGCGGGGTGGCCGGCCAGCCAGCGCTCGATGGCGATCCGGGCGCCGGGGGTGCGGGCGAAGTCCAGCCACTGCGGGCTGGGCCCGGACGGCTCCGGATCACCGGGCCGGCCGGCCGGCTCGGTCAGGATGCCGAGCACGTCCCCGTCGCACAGCGCGGTCGACAGGGCCACCAGGCGCCCGTTCAGCCGGGCGCCGATACAGCGGTGGCCGATCTCCTCGCCCAGCTGGTAGGCGGCGTCCACGCAGCTGGCGCCGGCCGGGAGCACCAGGGTGGTGCCGTCCTCGGTGACGGCGGTGATCTCCCGGTCGTCGGAGAGGTCGGCGGTCAGGGTGGACCAGAAGGCGTCCGGGTCGGGGGTCTCCTGCTGCCACTCCAGCAGCCGGCTGAGCCAGCCGGGGCGGCCCGGGTCGGCGCCGTCCGCCTCGTCCCGCCCGGTCGGGTCGCCGCCGCCGGACGCCGGGCTGCCCAGCGCCACCACGCCGAAGTCGGCCACCCGGTGCATCCCCGGGGTGCGGACCAGCACCTCGACCACCGTGCCGGCCACCGAGACGGCGGTGTGCAGCGACTGGTAGAGGTTGAACTTGGGGGCCGCCACGAAGTCCTTGAACTCGCCGGGCAGCGGAGTCCAGCAGGTGTGCAGCTCGCCGAGCACCGCGTAGCAGTCGGCGTTCTCCTCGACCACCACCAGCAGCCGCCCCAGGTCGGCCGGGTGCACCGCGCCGGGCCGGCCGCCCTGCCCGCGGCGCAGCAGCACCCGGTGCACCGAGACGCAGTGCCGGGGCCGCAGGGTGACCTCGGCCGGCACCCCGGCCTCGGCGAGCTGGCGGGCCAGCGCCTGGGCGAACGGGGTGAACAGCTCGGCCATGGCCGGCTCGCGGGCGGTGATCAGCGCCCGGGTCCTGGCGTACTCCTCGGGGTGCAGGGTGGCGAAGACGATGTCCTCCAGCTCGCTCTTCACCACGTGGATGCCCAGCCGCTCGGCCAGCGGGATCAGCACGTCCCGGGTGACCTTGGCGATCCGCAGCCGGCTGGCCGGCTTCATGTGGCGGATGGTGCGCATGTTGTGCAGCCGGTCGGCCAGCTTGATCACCATCACCCGGACGTCGTCCCCGGTGGCGACCAGCATCTTGCGGAACGTTTCCGCCTCGGCCGCGGCGCCGAAGTCCACCTTCTCCAACTTGGTGACACCGTCCACCAGATAGGCCACCTCGGGGCCGAAGTCAGCGGCCACCTGATCGAGCGTCACCTCGGTGTCCTCGACGGTGTCGTGCAGCAGCGAGGCGACCAGCGTGGTGGTCTCGGCGCCGAGTTGGGCCAGGATCAGGGTGACGGCCAGCGGGTGGGTGATGTACGGCTCGCCGCTCTTGCGCTTCTGGCCGCGATGGCTGGCCTCGGCGAGCCGATAGGCGCGGCCGAGCAGCGCGAGATCGGCGCCCGGGTGGTGGCGGCGGTGCACCTGGACGATCGGCTCGATGGCATCCGGCACCAGGGGGCGGCCGGTGGCCAGCAGGGCGGCCCGGCCGGCCCGACCCAGCGCGGCCACCCCGAGCAGCCGCCTGGCCTGCGACGGAGCAACCGGGGCGGCGGCCGACGCGGCGCCAGTCGGGTCGGCCGGCAGGGACGCTGATGGACCAGCGGCTGGATTCGGGGCGGCCTGGCCGGTGGGCCGGCCGGTCTCGACGGTCATGGCAACCTCCGGCAGCGAGCACCGGAGCGCGGACTGCCCCGGTGGTCCATGCTATCGAGCAGACCACGTTGCGCGAGCCCCCGCTTCCGCTCTGTGCATGAGATCACCCGAACGGGGGGATTCACCGAGAGGCAGAACGGGCAAAGCGGGCGGCCCCTCGTCGGGACCGCCCGCTTGACGAGCCGTCAGAGGCCCAGCCACTGCGGGTCGATGGTCCCGCTCGCCACCAGCACCGCCGGGCCGGTCATCTCGATCCGGCCGTCCGGGAACTCGGTGATCCGCACCCGGCCGCCGGGCACGTCCACGACGTACTCGACCGGCTCGCCGGTGACCGCCGGGTCGCGGCCGTCCCGGCGGGCCGCGGCCACCGCGACCGCGCAGGTGCCGGTGCCGCAGGAGCGCGTCTCGCCGGAGCCGCGCTCGTGCACCCGCATCGCCACGTGCCGCTCGCCGCGGTCCACCACGAACTCCACGTTGACGCCGTCCGGGTACACCCCGGCCGGGCTGACCCCGGGCGCCTCGTACAGGTTGCCGGCGTCGGCCAGGTCGGCGACGAAGGCCACCGCGTGCGGGTTGCCCATGTTGACGTTGCGAGCCGGCCAGCGCCGCTCCCCCACCGCCACCTCGATGCCGTCCGGTCCGGGCAGCACCGCCCGGCCCATGTCCACGGTGACGTCGCCCTCCTCGGCGACCGTGGTGCGGCGCACCCCGGCCCGGGTGGCCACCGCCAGCGGGCCGGGCTCGGCCAGGCCCGCGTGCACCAGGTAGCGGGCGAAGACCCGCACCCCGTTGCCGCACATCTCGGCGATGCTGCCGTCGGCATTGCGGTAGTCCATGAACCACTCGGCCTCGGCGGCCAGCGGGGCCGCGGCCGGGTCGTTGGCGGAGCGGACCACCCGCAGCACGCCGTCACCGCCGATCCCGGCCCGCCGGTCGCAGAGCCGGGCCACCTCGGCCGGGCCCAGGGCCAGCCGGCCCTCCGGGTCGGGAATGATCACGAAGTCGTTCTCGGTGCCGTGGCCCTTGACGAACGGAATGCCCTCGGCGGGCGAAACGGGTGCGCTGCTCACCCTGCCGATGGTACTGACCCGGGTGGCTCAGCCGCGCAGCTGGACGACCCGCCAGACCGCCAGGCCGAAGGCGGTGCAGACGATCAGGGTGTAGACCACGATGGCCTGCCAGCCGGCCCGGCGGCCGGAGCCGCGGCGGGGCAGCCCGGGCCAGGCGTAGCCCGCCCGGCGGGAGGCCATCGCGCCCCAGCCGACCGACGCCGCGGTGAGCAGCAGGCCGAGCATGCCGATCATCGAGTTGCCGTTGCCCGAGCCGAAGGCGAGCGGGAACGCGAACATCAGCGAGCCGCCCACCCCGACCACCACGATCGGCAGCAGCTGCCACCAGCGCAGCCGGCGGCGCGGCCGGATCTCCCGTTCCAGCACCACCGGGTCCGGCGGCAGGTCGAGCGGCCGGTCCGGTTCGAGCGCCCGGTCCGGTTCGAGCGCCCGGTCCGGGGCGAGCGGCGACAGCAGGTCGGCGGCGGGCAGAGCGAAGGCCTCCTCGGCCAGGTCGTGATCGGCGAACTGCTCGGTTTCGGGGCCGGGACCCGTGGACACGCGGCCTCCCCTGACAGTTCGACACGAGTACGGGACTCGCGGACGGCGGGCCCGGCCCGCGCGACCGGCCCCTTCTGTCTCGATAATGGCATGTCCCAGTGCGCTCACAGCGCGTAACCCGGGGTCGCCGGGTGATCCGTGGCCAGGACGTGACACGCCCGTGACCGGTACTTCCTCCTGCACTTGCAGGCGCCCGCCGCAGGTGCACCGGCGGATGGCCGGATCGAGCCGACGACCGGCCGGAAACCCTCGTCAGCCAGTTCGGGCGATCAGCTCCAGCGACCGTTCCAGCAGCTCGGCGGGGTCGGCTCCGGCCGGGCGGGCCAGCCAGTGGATCCGGTCGTCCCGGCGGAACCAGGCCTCCTGGCGGCGCGCGAACCGCTTGGTGGCGCGCACCGTCTCGGCTCGCGCCTCGTCTTCGGTGCACTCGCCGGCGAAGTGCGCCAGCACCTGCTGGTAGCCCAGCGCCCTGCTGGCCGTCAGCCCCTCGCGCAACCCCTGCGCCTCCAGCGCCCGCACCTCGTCGAGCAGGCCGGCCTGCCACATCCGGTCCACCCGCAGGGTGATCCGCTCGTCCAGCTCCGGGCGCGGCAGCTCGACGCCGATCTGCACGGCCGGGTAGACGGCGGTGTTGCTCGGCAGGTTGGCGGTGAACGGACGGCCGGTCAGCTCGATCACCTCCAGCGCGCGGACGATCCGGCGGCCGTTGCTGGGCAGGATCGCGGCGGCGGCCGGCGGGTCCTGGGCGGCCAGCCGGGCGTGCAGCGCGGCCGGGCCGAGCCGGTCCAGCTCCTCCTCCAGCCGGGCCCGCAGCACCGGGTCGGTGCCCGGGAACTCCATCTCGTCGATCGCCGCCCGCACGTACAGCCCCGAACCGCCGACCAGCACCGGCGCCCGCCCGGCGGCGAGCAACCGGTCGATCTCGGCCCGGGCCAGCCGCTGGTACTCGGCCACGCTGGCGGTCTCGGTGACGTCCCAGACGTCCAGAAGGTGGTGCGGAACGCCGCCGCGCTCGGCCTCGGTGAGCTTCGCGGTCCCGATGTCCATGCCCTTGTAGAGCTGCATCGAGTCGGTGTTGATCACCTCGCCGCCCAGCTCACGGGCGATGGCCACGGCGAGGTCGGACTTGCCGGCCGCGGTGGCGCCGACCACCGAGACCACCGGGACGCTGGGAAGGGGGATGCTCACACCGCCCAGTCTCGCAAACCGCCAGGGCTGACCCGAAAGGGGGACGTGACCGCCTCCTACCTGGGTCGTTGGCCGGGTGGGCGGTGACCTCGGCGGACAACCGGCCGAGGCCCCGCGGACCGCGTAGCTTGGGAGAAGAACATGGGTGTTTTCAGCTGGTTCCGACGCCGCCAATCGGCCGCGACCGCAGCGACCGGCGCCGGGAGTGCGCCGGCCGCCGAGACGGCCGAGGGCGGTGCCGTGGCCGTGCTGTCCCCCGAGGAGTCCGAGGTCTCCCCGGTGGAGCCCGGCACGGAGCAGCAGCCGCCGCCCGGCGTGCCGGCCGCGCGGACGGCGCCGGAGGCCGAGACGGCGGTGGACACGCCGGCGGCCGCGGTGCCGGCCCCGCAGGCCGGCTCGGGCGAGGATCAGGACGGCCTGGTCCCCGCCCCCGCGGAGGTCGCCGAGCTGCTGGTCGCGGCCGTCAGCGCGGTGTCCCAGAGCGCGGCGGCCGAGGACGGCCCGGCGCAACGAGCCGAGCAGCCCGAGACAGGAGACGAAGCCATGGGCGTGATGGACAACCTCAAGGGCAAGGCGGAGGAACTCGCCGGGGAGCTCAAGGAGAAGGCCGGGCAGCTGGCCGGGCAGCACAACGAGAAGATCGACGAGCTGGTCGACAAGACCGGCGAGGCGATCGACAAGGCCACCAAGGGCAAGTACAGCGAGAAGATCACCAGCAGCGCGGAGAAGGCCAAGGGTGCGGTCGACCACTTCGCCGAGAAGGCCAAGGGCGAGCAGGCGAAGGGCGAGCAGGCCAGAACTGAGGAGTCGGGGGCCGAGCAGGCGGGCGACACCGAGCAGCCGCCCAGCGGCGACCAGCCCGGCTGACCGGGTGGCGTGACGCGGATGCGGCGGGGGCCGGGCGAGCCGCCCGGCCCCCGCTGCATCGTGAGCGACCGGTCGTCAGCGCCAGGACGCCACGAAGTACCCCACCCCGTACGGCGCGTCGGCGTACCGCAGCTTCCCGCCGAGCCCCGCCCCGCGCGCCGCGCCGGCCAGCACCTGCCACGGCGCCCGGCCCTCGACCTGCAACTGCCGGCAGAGCTCGACGTCCAGCCCGGCCAGCGCCTCGGTGTCCGCGGCGCCCAGCGCGCGGGCCAGCTCGGCGTCGAAGGGCTCGGCGCGCTCGTCCAGGTAACCGGGCGCCTTCACGGTGCGGCAGGCGCTGCCGTCGCCCAGCACCAGCAGGCCGACCCGGTCGGCCAAGGAGGCCAGCCCCTCGCCCAGCCCGAGCAGCCGCTCCACCGGGGTGTCGGCGGGCACCGCGCAGGCGTGGGTGGGCAGGCCGGTGCCGGAGCGCTCCAGCAGCCACGCGCCGACGCTCAGCGCCGGGCTCAGCTCCGGACCGGCGGCGCCGCCCGAGGGCAGCCGGACGGCCAGCTCCACCCCGAAGCGGTGGAAGGAGCCGGACCCGCCCTCGGTCCAGACCTCGGCCCGCGGCCCGTCGCCGACCAGCACCAGCAGCTCGGGCTCGGCCGCCAGCAGCTCGTCGACGGCCTCGGCGCAGGCGGCCCGCAGCTCGTCGAGTTCGGCGGCGGCTCCCGAGGCGACCTCGGGCACCAGCAGCGGCGGACAGGGGCAGACGACGGCGGCGACCAACATGTCGATCACTCTAGTCGCCCAGCTCAGGGCCTGTCCGGCCGAATTCGCGGTCGGCCGGACAAACCCGACGGGGCGTCAGTCGCAGCCGCAGCCGTTGGTCGGCGCGGCGGCGAGCGGCGCCGGGGCGCCGATCGTGGGCAGGCCCAACAGCACTCCGGCCGGCTTGGCCGCCGGGGCCGCGTTGCGCTTCTCCCAGGCGTCACCGGCCCGGGTGCGGCGCACGCCCAGCGCCGGGCCCTCGGCCAGCAGGTGGTGCGGGGCGGCGTAGGTGATCTCCACGGTCACCATGTCGCCCGGGCGCACCGGCTCGGTCGGCCGGGTGAAGTGCACCAGCCGGTTGTCGGGCGCCCGGCCGGAGAGCCGGTCGGTCCGGTCGTCCTTCTTGCCCTCGCCCTCGGCGACCAGGATCTCCAGCCGGCGGCCGACCTGCTTCTTGTTCTCCTCCCAGGAGATCTCCTCCTGGAGGGCGATCAGCCGGTCGTAGCGCTCCTGCACCACGGCCTTGGGGATCTGGTTCTCCATCTCGGCGGCGGGGGTGCCGGGCCGCTTGGAGTACTGGAAGGTGAAGGCGTTGGTGAACCGGGCCTCGCGGACCACGTGCAGGGTCTGCTCGAAGTCCTCGTCGGTCTCGCCGGGGAAGCCCACGATGATGTCCGTGGAGATGGCCGCGTCCGGCATCGCCTCGCGGACCTTGCGGATGATGCCCAGGAACCGCTCCTGGCGGTAGGAGCGCTTCATGGCCCGCAGCACGCCGTCCGAGCCGGACTGCAGCGGCATGTGCAGCTGGTGCATCACGTTCGGCGTCTCGGCCATCGCGGCGATCACGTCGTCGGTGAAGTCGCGCGGGTGCGGGGAGGTGAAGCGGACCCGCTCCAGGCCCTCGATCTGGCCGCAGGCGCGCAGCAGCTTGGAGAACGCCTCGCGGTCGCCCAGGTCGGAGCCGTAGGCGTTGACGTTCTGGCCGAGCAGGGTCACCTCGATGACGCCCTCGCCGACCAGCGCCTCGATCTCGGAGAGCACGTCGCCGGGACGGCGGTCCTCCTCCTTGCCGCGCAGCGCCGGGACGATGCAGAAGGTGCAGGTGTTGTTGCAGCCGACCGAGATCGCCACCCAGGCCGCGTAGGCGGACTCCCGGCGGGTGGGCAGCGTGGAGGGGAAGGTCTCCAGCGACTCCAGGATCTCCACCTGGGCCTGCTGCTCGATCCGGGCCCGCTCCAGCAGCGCCGGCAGGTGGCCGATGTTGTGGGTGCCGAACACCACGTCGACCCAGGGCGCGCGGCGCACGATGCTGTCGCGGTCCTTCTGGGCCAGGCAGCCGCCGACGGCGATCTGCATCTCCTTGTGGCGGGACTTCACCGGCGCCAGCTGCCCGAGGTTGCCGTACAGCTTGTTGTCGGCGTTCTCCCGCACCGCGCAGGTGTTGAAGACCACCAGATCCGGATCCCCGCCCTGGTCGGCCTTGACGTATCCGGCGTCCTCCAGCAGCCCGGCCAGCCGCTCGGAGTCGTGCACGTTCATCTGGCAGCCGTGCGTGACGACCTTGTAAGTTCGCAAGCTCTCTCCCATACCCACATCAGCAAGGGTAAGGGCAGCCGGACGGCCCCCAGGCAACGGTTTCGGCTCGCCCCCTCCCGCCGAGCGGCCGGGCCTGGCAGGATCCCCGGCATGACCTGGTCCCGTGCCCGCCGCTGCTGGCCGCTGCTGGCCGCGCTGCTGCTGGTGGTCGGCTCGCTGACCGGCTGGTGGCTGGGCGGCACCGGCGCGGGCGGCTACCCCAGGGGCGTGCAGGGCTTCGCCACCGGGGTGCCCGCCGGGGTGTACAGCCAGTACGGGGCGATGCTGAAGGGGTACGTGCAGTCGGCCATGCCCGGCGTGCAGGTGCGGCTGGACGACTCGCAGGGCTCGCTGGACAACCTGGACCGGGTGGTCTCCGGGCAGGACGCCTTCGCGTTCGCCACCGCCGACGCCGCGACCCAGTACCACAACCCCGGCTGGCAGCGGCTGCGGGCGGTCGCCCGGCTCTACGACGACTACCTGCAGCTGGTGGTGCCCGCCGACTCGCCGGTGCAGCGGGTGGCCGACCTCAAGGGCATGAAGGTGGGGGTCGGGCAGCCGCTCTCCGGGGTGAACCTCGTGACCAAACAGCTGCTCACGGTGGCCGGGATCGACCCCGCCACCGGCATCACGCCCTACCAGCTCGAGGTGGGGGCCGCCGCCAAGGAGCTGGCCGGCCACCAGCTGGACGCGTTCTTCTGGTCCGGCGGCCTGCCCACCGGAGCGCTCACCCAGCTGTCGAGCACCTTCCCGATCCGGATCGTGCCGCTGGGCGACCTGGCCAACGCATTGCACGACCACTACCCGGACTCCGCCGCCTACCGCACCTCGGTGCTGCCGGCCTCGGTCTACGGCAGGAACCAGGCGGTGCTGACCCTGGCGGTGCCGAACCTGCTGATCACCCGGGACGACGTCAGCCCCGGGCTGGTGGAAGGGCTGACCCGGTCGGTGATCGCCAGCCGGGACGTGATCGGCTCGGCGGTGCACTCGGCCCAGCTGGTCGACCTGGGGACCGCCGTCTACACCGAACCGCTGCCCCTGCACCAGGGCGCCGAGGCGTACTACCGCTCGGTCAAACCCTGAGCCTGACGGGCCACTGCTTGGCTTGATGGGCCACCGCTTGACGGGCCACCGCTTGACGGGCCACCGCTTGACGGGCCACCGCTTGCCGAGCCGCTGCGTGACGGATCGTCAACTCTTGGGCGGGATCGGCAGGGCGAGCGTCACCGCCAGGCCGTACGGCTCGGCCGCGGCGAACCCCAGGGAACCGCCGCCGGCCATCAGCAGGGTGCGGGCGATGGACAGACCCAGACCGGAGCCGTCCACGTTCTGGTGCCGCGTGCTGCGCCAGAAACGGTCGCCGACCCGGGCCAGCTCCTCCTCGGTGAGCCCCGGCCCCTGGTCGGCCACGGTGACCGCCACCTCGTCCCGTCCCAGCCGCACGGTGACCGCCACCGTGCCGCCGTCGGGACTGAACTTGAGCGCGTTGTCGAGCACCGCGTCCAGCGCGCTGCCGAAGCCGATCGGGTCCGCCCAGGCACGGGCCGGCGGCGGGGTGCCGGTGCCCAGCCGGATGCCGCGCCGGTCGGCCACCGGCTGCCAGGCGTCCACCCGGGCCAGCACCAGGGCGGTCAGGTCCACCGGTTCGGCCTGCGGGCGGCTGCCCTCGGCGGTGGCCAGGCCCAGCAGGTCGTCCAGCACCCGGGTCAGCCGGGCGCCCTCCTCGCGGACCTGCGACAGCTCCTCGTCACGCCCCTCCGGGAGCTCCAGGCCGAGCAGTTCGACCCGCAGCAGCAACGCCGCCAGCGGATTGCGCAGTTGGTGCGAGGCATCGGCGACAAACGCCTTCTGCTGGTCCATGGCGAGCACCACATGGTCGGCCATCTCGTTGAACGAGGAGGCCAGCCGCCGCAGTTCGGGCGGGCCGCCGACGGCGGCCACCCGGGCGTCCATCCGCCCGGTGGCGATGTCGTGGGTGGCCCGGTCCAGGGTGCGCACCGGGCGCAGCACCCACTCGGTGAGCCGGACCGCCAGCAGCACCGCGGCGATCATGGCGATCGCCTCGCCGCCGGCCAGCCAGGCCCAGCGGTGCACGATCCGCGAGCGCAGCTCGCCGGTCGGGGAGTCGGTGACCACCACCGCCACCACGTCGCCGTCGCGGACCACCGGGGAGCCGATGGTCAGGGTGCGCTCCGGCGTCCAGGGCCAGACCTGCGGCGGGTTGTGGCTGCGGCGGCCGTCCCTGGCCTCCATCACCGCCGCGGTTCCGGCGGCGGACAGCGTCCAGTCGCCCGGGGAGACGGCCAGCGGCCGGCCGTCGGCGAGGTAGATGCCGATCCGTATCCCGTACAGCTGCTGGTAGCGGTCGGCCTCGGCACGCAGCGCGGTCAGCGCCGAAGAATCCTGCGGGGTCGGGACATTGGGGTCGGCGCCGGCCGAGCCGCGCTCCGGCAGGCCCTGGGTCGGCAGTTCCTGGGCGAACCGGGCGACGTCGTCCATCCGGTCGACCACCACCCGGCTCTGCTCCGCCTGGGCCATCGAACCGGCCAGCGGCACACCGAGCGCGGCCAGCACGCCGGCCATCAGGGCCAGCAGGATGCCGAGCAGGCGGTTGCGCATGCCTACTGTTCGTCGCCTTCCCGCTGGGCGGTGCCGTCCCGCTGGGCGGGCCCGTCCTGCTTGGCGCCGTCAGGGGTGGGCGACTGCGGGATCAGCCGGTAGCCGACCCCGCGCACCGCCTCGACCAGGCCGGGCAGCGCCAACTTGGTGCGCAGCGAACCGATGTGCACCTCCAGGGTGCGGCCGTTGCCCTCCCAGCCGCTGCGCCAGACCTCGCTGAAGATCTGCTCGCGCCGGTAGACCACGCCCGGGCTCTGCGCCAGCAGGGCCAGCAGGTCGAACTCCTTGCGGGTGAGCGGCACCTCCCGGCCGGCCACGCTGACCCGGCGGCGCTCGCGGTCGATGCTGATGCCCCAGGACTCCAGCGAACCGGGGCCGGCCGGAGCGGCGGCGGAGCCGCTCGGCCCGCCGACCGGGGCGGGCTGGAAGCGCCGGGCCACCGCGTGGATCCGGGCGAGCAGCTCGCCCATGTCATAGGGCTTGGTGATGTAGTCGTCGGCGCCCAGGTTGAGGCCGTGGATCCGGGAACGGATGTCGGCCCGCGCCGTCACCATGATCACGGGGACGCCGCTGCCGGCCCGGATCCGGCTGCACACCTCGAAACCGTCCCGGTCGGGCAGGCCCAGGTCGAGCAGCACCACCCGGTAGGGCTCGCTGCCGTCCGGCACCAAGGCGTCCAGCGCCTCGTGCCCGCTGCGGGCGTGCCGCACCTGGAAGCCGTGCCGGCTCAGCACGGCGACCAGTGCCGCCGCGACCCGGTCGTCGTCCTCGACGAGGAGCAGCCGCATCCCACATCCTTCCCACTTCCGGCCGGCACCCCGCACGGGGCCGACGAAGCGCTCATCCTCCCCCACGCCCGCCCGCTCCGACCAGCCCTTGATGGCCGCTCGGCGGCACGCGTGGCCCTTTCGTGACCCTCAAGTTCTGCTCAGAACCGGTGACCGGAGATGATTTCGCCGCCTAAGGTCGGGGCGACCGGGGGCCACGGGCTCCGCCGGCTCCGGCCCTCGGTCCTTGATCGACGCACGGGGAATCGCCCCTTCGTGGTCACCTGTGGGACGAGCTGCACCGGACGGGCTGTACCGACGCCCCTCCGCTCCCACCGCGCTCACCCGCTGAATCGGGTCGCGTGGGCGCCGCGGCTCGAACCGGCGCACACCGAGTGCTGCTTGACGGACACCCAGGTGATCTGGTGCATTGCTGTTCGTGACACCACCCGGGACCAGCTCCGCCACCGCCGCCCCTGCCGGACGGCCGTCCCCTGCCGAGCTGTCGTGCGGGGGTCACCCGTGGACCCGGTGATCGTGGTCGGCGCCGGTCCGGTGGGTCTGGCGACGGCCCTGGCGCTGGCCCGGCACGAGGTGCCGAGCATCGTGCTCGACCAGGGCGGCGGCGTCTGCCCCGAGGGACCGCGCAGCGCCGTGCTGGGCGTCGAGAGCACCGCCTTCCTGGAGCGCCTCGGGTATCCGCGGGCCACCTCGGACGCCGAGCGCTGGAACCGGCTGACCGTCTGGCGGCGGCGGCAGGAGGTGCTCCATCTGGACCTGGCCGACCACCCGGTGCGCCATCTGCCGCAGCACCGGCTGCAGCGCGGCCTGCGGGACGCGGCCACCGCCACCCCGCTGATCCAACTGGTGCCGCACGCCCGGGTGGAGGAGGTCCAGCAGGACCGGGACGGGGTCAGCGTGCGCAGCCGGCACCCGCAGGACGGCAGCGACACCTGGTGGCGGGCCAGCCACCTGGTGGGCTGCGACGGCGCCCGGTCGACGGTGCGCAAGCTGCTCGGCATCCGGTTCCCGGGTCGGCCCGCGGTGGACCGGCACGCCATCGCCACGGTCCGGGTCGACCTGCCGTTCCCCGGCGAGGCCCGGCTGCACCGGGAGCCGCCGTGGCGCGGCGACCGCGAAGCCTCGGCCCGGCCGCTGCCCGACGGGCTCTGGCGGCTCGACTGGCGGCTGCCGCCCGGCCGGCCGGCGCCCACTGAACCGGTGGACCCGCACGCCACCTGGCCCGGTCTCGTCACCGGGGACACCCTGCTCACCCGGGTGAAGGCCACCCTGACCGGCTGGTGCGGCGAACTGCCGCGCTACGAGCTGCTGGCCGCCGCCGACCACACCGCACAGCAGCGGCTGGCCGCCCGGTTCCGCAACGGGCGCTGCTTCCTGGCCGGCGACGCCGCACACCTGCACGGGGCGCTGGGCATGCAGAACCTCGCGGACGGGCTGCGCGACGCGGACAACCTGGCCTGGCGGCTCGCGGTCAGCTGGCACCTGCCGCCGGCCCCGGGCCGGGAGGATCCGGATCTCGCACCGCTCACCGGCGGGCAGCACCCCGGCGGATCGCTGCTCGACGGGTACGAGGCGGAGCGGCGGGCCGCCGTCGGGGCCCGGCTGCGGGCGGTGGACCAGTCGATGCCGCTGCTGCGGCCGCTGCGCGGCTGGCAGCAGACCCGGCGCTCGCTGCTCACCGGCTCGTTCCGCAAACACGCACCGCTGCTCGCCGACGGGATGCTGGGCACCGGGCGGTTCGGCGGGGCGCCCGCCTACCCGGCCGCGCCGTCCGGGGTGCCGAACCAGCGCGGCGCCGGGCGGGGCAGCGCACTGACCGAGAACCTGCCGGCCACCGCGCCCGGGGTGCTGGTGCCGGACGTCCCGGTGCTCACCACCGAAGGTGTGCCCGATCAGCTGTACACCCGGCTCGGCGCGGCCTTCCTGCTGCTGCTGGTGGCGCCCGGTACCGCGGTGTGGTCGGCCGATCGGTGGCTGGGGGCCGGGCTGATGCCCCGGCTGGCGGAGGTCGCGGCGGCGCTGCCGGTGCCGACCGAGGTGCTGGTCGCCGAGCACTACCCCGAGGCGGACCCGCACACCGTGCTGCTGATCCGCCCCGACGGGCACCTGGTCGGCGTCACCCAAGGCGCCCGCGCCGAGGACCTGCAGGCCCTCGCCCAACGCGCCCGAGGCGGCCCGGAGGCACTCACCAGCACCAGCTGACGGCGCACCACCGCCGCTACGCCAGCGGCCAGCCCTCCAACACCTCACACCACCCGGAAGGCCCCCCGCGAGCCGACAGCGCACCATCCGCGCCACCGCTACCCCAGCGACCAAGCCTCCAACGCCTCACGCCCCCGGAAGGCCCCCGCGAGCCGACCGGATAGCCCCGACGCGCCAGCACACCGACCAGGCGACGCCTACCACCAGCCGACGGCGCACCACCGCCCGCCACCGCTAACCCAGCGACCAGTCCTCCAGCTCCTCGGCGCTCTCGCCCTCGGCCTCCAGCGCCTCGCGCACCACCCGGAAGGCCAGCCCCTCCGGATAACCCCGGCGGGCCAGCATGCCCACCAGGCGGCGGATCCTGATCTGCCGCTCCAGGCCGGTGGTGGTACGGAGCTTGCGGTCCACCAGGGCCCGGGCGGCGGCCGCCTCGTCGCCCGCGTCGAGCTGGGCCACGGCCTCCTCGACCACGGGGCTCGCCACGCCCCGGGTGCGCAGCTCGCGGGCCAGCGCGCGGCGGGCCAGCCCGCGGCCCGCGTGCCGGGACTCGACCCAGGCGGCGGCGAAGGCGGCGTCGTCGATCAGGCCGACCTCCTCGAAGCGGGAGAGCACCTCCTCCGCCACCTCGTCCGGGATCTCCCGCTTGCGCAGCGCGTCAGCCAACTGCTTGCGGGTGCGGGCGGTGCCGGTGAGCAGGCGCAGGCAGATGTCCCGCGCCCGAGTGGCGGGGTCAGCCTCCGGCTGCGGGGCCTGAGCGGCCCGCTGGGCACCGTCGGCGGGCTCGGCGCGCCGCGAGCGGCCGCGCCGGGGCCGGGCCGAGGCTGCCGCCAACTCGGCCTCGGCCTCGGCCACCCAGTCCCCGGCCGGCGCAACGGGCGGCTCCTCCCGGACCGCTCGCGGCACCCCGGCCCCCGACCCACGCCCCCGGCCCGGCGCCCCCGCGCCGAACCCTCCGCAGCCCACTCTCCAATCGGCCGCGCCACACCACCCGCACCACCACCCGCCGCCGGCTCCCCCACCACCGACCGCGCAGCACCCCCCGACCCACGCCCCCCAGCCCGGCGCCCCCGCGCCGAACCCTCCGCAGCCCACTCTCCAATCGGCCGCGCCACACCACCCGCACCACCACCCGCCGCCGGCTCCCCCACCACCGACCGCGCAGCACCCCCCGACCCACGCCCCCCAGCCCGGCGCCCTCGCGCCGAACCCTCCGCGGTCCACTCCCCAATCGGCCGCGCCACACCACCCGCACCACCACCCGCCGCCGGCTCCCCCACCACCGACCGCGCACGCGGTGCGCGCGAGCCGGCCGGGCCGGTCAGCTCGGCCGGTCGGGCCGGTGCGTCGACCACCCAGTCCGGGCGCTCCCCCTCGTGCTCGCCCTTGGTCTCGACGTCCCAGTCCGACCAGTCCGGGCGTTCCCCCTCACCCGGACCCCGCTTGCTCCGCATCGCTATTGCCCGATCAGGCCTTGGCCGCCGCCGCCTTCTTGGCGGTGCTCTTGGTCGCCGTGGCAGTGATCGGCTTGACCGCGCCGTCGGCCGCCTCGGCAGCCGGCTCCGCACCGTCCGCCGGCGCGTCCGGGTCGACGCCGATGCCCAGCTTGCCCTTGATCTTCTGCTCGATCTCCGTGGCCAGCTCCGGGTTGTCCCGCAGGAAGTTGCGGGCGTTCTCCTTGCCCTGGCCCAGCTGGTCGCCCTCGTAGGTGTACCAGGCACCGGCCTTGCGGATGAAGCCGTGCTCGACACCCATGTCGATCAGGCCGCCCTCCCAGCTGATGCCGTGGCCGTAGAGGATGTCGAACTCGGCCTGCTTGAACGGCGCGGCCACCTTGTTCTTGACCACCTTGACCCGAGTGCGGTTGCCGACCGCCTCGGTGCCGTCCTTCAGGGTCTCGATCCGGCGGATGTCCAGCCGGACCGAGGCGTAGAACTTGAGCGCCCGGCCACCGGTGGTGGTCTCCGGGGAGCCGAACATCACGCCGATCTTCTCGCGCAGCTGGTTGATGAAGATCGCGGTGGTGTTCGCCTGGTTCAGCGCACCGGCGATCTTGCGCAGCGCCTGGCTCATCAGCCGGGCCTGCAGACCCACGTGCGAGTCGCCCATCTCGCCCTCGATCTCGGCGCGCGGCACCAGCGCGGCCACCGAGTCGATGATGATCAGGTCGATGGCGCCGGAGCGGATCAGCATGTCGGTGATCTCCAGCGCCTGCTCACCGGTGTCCGGCTGGGAGACCAGCAGCGCGTCGGTGTCGACCCCGAGCTTGCGGGCGTACTCCGGGTCCAGGGCGTGCTCGGCGTCGACGAAGGCGACCGTGCCACCGAGCTTCTGCGCGTTGGCCGCGGCATGCAGGGTGAGGGTCGTCTTGCCGGAGGACTCCGGCCCGTAGATCTCGATCACCCGCCCCCGGGGCAGGCCACCGACGCCCAGCGCGACGTCCAGCGCCGTCGATCCGGTCGGGATCACGTCGATCGGGGTCCGGGCCTGGTCGCCCAGGCGCATCACCGAGCCCTTGCCGAACTGCCGCTCGATCTGGGCGAGCGCGGTCTCAAGGGCCTTCTCGCGATCGGTACCTGCCATGGCTTCCACCCTCGGGTTTTGTGCTGTGCGCTTCATCGTCCTCGACGCTAGCGCGTCCCACCGACAATCGGCCCCGAACGGGCTCGGCCTGTGGATAACTCGTCGAGAAACCAGTATAGGGAACAACAGTTCGAATCACTGTTCGCACCGCTCCCCACCGGGAAACTGCGGGAAACAGCGGGAACCACGGGGAACAACGAGAAAACGACGGGGAGCAGCGGGGGAACGACCGGCTCCGAGCGCCTCAGCGCAGCCGCGACGATACGCCCATCACATCGCAGACCACCCGCCAGACGTCCTTGGCCTCCCAGCCGGCGTCCAGCGCCTGCTGCACCGTCCGGCCGCCGAGCTCGCTCATCACGTGGTCCCGGGCGAACGACTGCGCGTACGCCGGGCCGAAGTGCTCGTTCATCCGTCGCCAGAACTCGGTCAGCCTCATGGGGTCAGTATCGCGGAGCCACCCCGCGCCCAGCGTCCGCGCCGTCAGCGCGGCACCGACAGCACCCCCGCGCCGTAGCCGCCGGAGTCCCCGCACAGGCCCGGCCCGACCGGACAGCTGGCCGCGGCCAGGCCGACCAGCAGGTCCCGCAGCCGGTCCGGCCCCCACCCCGGGTGCAGCGCGGCGGCGACCGCGACCGCGCCGGTCACCTGGGCCGCGCTCATCGAGGTGCCCGCCAGCGCCGCGTACCGGCCCTGTGGCCAGTCCGAGACGATCGCCTCGCCCGGCCCGCCGTCCGGGTCGCCGCCGGGCGCGGCCAGGGTGATCCGGCCCTTCCCGTAGTTGGAGTAGGTCGCGACGGTCCCGCCGCGGGTGACCGCGCTGACGGACACCACCCCGGGCAGCTCGCCGGGCAGCCGGATGCACTCGGGGCCGAGCCGGCGGTCCCGGGCCGGGCCGGCCGCCCGGTCGTTGGGGCTGCGCTGGTCGGTCCGCGGCCCGGTCAGGTCCTGGGTGTCATTGCCCGCCGAGGTGACCACCACGGCGGTGCGCCGGGCGTAGGCCACCGCGCGGCCGACTGCCTGGATCATCGCGGCCTGGTCCGGGTCCTGCGGGCAGTTGTACTTCCAGGGGTCGGCGAAGTAGCTGTTGTTGATCCCCACCGCGCCGTGGTCGGCCGCCCAGAGCAGCCCGCAGACGATGTTCTCCGGGTAGTACTGCCCGAGCGGCCCGAGCAGCCGCACCGCAGCGATCCGCACCCCCGGCGCCACCCCGACGATCCCGTGCCCGTCCTGGGCCGCGCCGATCAGCCCGGCCACATGGGTGCCGTGTCCGCTCTCCGCGACTGAGCCGTCCGGGCGCCAGGCGCCGTACCGGGCGTCAGGGCGGCCGTCGGCGCAGGAGGCCGAGTCGAGGGGGCTGACCGCGTCCCGCAGATCCGGGTGGGTGTCGTCGACGCCGGAGTCGAGCACGGCGACCAGCACCTGGTGCAGCGCCGCGGCCCGCCGCTCGCCCGCCGCGGTCGCCGGACCGGCCCTGGTCACGGTGAACGGGCCGGGCCCCTGGGAGGCCGGGTCGTCGCCGATCATCGCCAGGTGCCAGCCCCCGTGCTCGCCCGGATCCGGCACCGTCGGGGCGGTGTCGCCCTCGAGGCGCTCGCCCGACGGCGGCCGCCCGGTCGCCGTCGGGCGGCGGAAGTCGCCCGCGCCGGCCAGCGCACCCGGCGGTCCGGGCACCGGCTCGGTGCGGGTGGCGCCGGCCGCGCTGATCCCGGGACGGCGGCGCAGCCGGGCCGCGAAGCCGCCGTCGGCGGAGTAGGCGAGCACCGCGCCGATCTGCGGGTAGTCCTGCACCGGTTGCCCGCCCAGCGCCCGGACGGCGGCGTCCGCCGCGGCGCTGCCCTGGGCGTCGGCCCGGTCGGCCAGCACCAGATAGCTGAGGTAGGAGCGCTGGTCACCGGCCATGTAGGGGAGCGCGCCGCCGAGCAGCAGCACCGCCGCGAGCATCACCGGGGCACTGCGCAGCACCAGGGAGCGGCGCCGGCCGCGGCTGACCAACCGCACCTCGGCCATCGCTCTCCTCCGCTCCTTGAGGCCCCGAAGCCCGCACGGCCCCTCGAACGTCCTCGTCGCCCGGAGCCTCACCATATGAGTGATTCATCCGATATGCCCTTGCCTGGACCGCCATCCGGTGCACGTCCGGCGACCGCCCTCCCCGGACTGTCAGTGGTACCCGGCACCATGGAGGACATGGCGGACCAGCAGCTCTCCCCCGACCCGCTGGCCGGCTTCGCGCCGGCCACCCGGGCCTGGTTCGAGGCCGCCTTCGACCGGCCCACCGCCGCCCAGGCCGGCGCCTGGGCCGCGATCCGCCGGCAGGCCGACGTCCTGGTGGTCGCCCCCACCGGCTCCGGCAAGACCCTCGCGGCCTTCCTCGCCGCCCTCGACCGGCTGAGCAGCACCCCGCCGCCGGCCGATCCGCGCCGCCGCCTCCGGGTGCTCTACGTCTCCCCGCTGAAGGCCCTCGCGGTGGACGTCGAGCGCAATCTGCGGGCCCCGCTGACCGGCCTGCGCCAGGCGGCGGTCCGGCTCGGCCTGCCGGAGCCGGAGGTGCAGGTCGGCATCCGTTCGGGTGATACGCCGGCCGCCGACCGCCGCCGCTTCCAGAGCCATCCGCCGGACATCCTGATCACCACGCCCGAGTCGCTCTTCCTGCTGCTCACCTCGGCCTCCCGGGAGGCGCTGCGCGGCATCGACACGGTGATCCTCGACGAGGTGCACGCGGTGGCCGGCACCAAGCGCGGCGCCCACCTGGCCCTCAGCCTGGAGCGGCTGGACCAGCTGCTGGAGCGCCCGGCCCGGCGGATCGGCCTGTCCGCCACGGTCCGGCCGGTGGACGAGGTGGCGAGGTTCCTCTCCCCGCAGCGCGGTGCCGTCGTCGTCCAGCCGCCCGCGGCCAAGGAGTTCGACCTCTCGGTGGTGGTCCCGGTCGCCGACCTGGGCGAGCTCTCCCCGGCCCCGGCCGCCGACGATCCTGCCCAGGCCGCCAGCATCTGGCCGCATGTCGAGGAGCGGATCGTCGATCTGGTCCAGGCCCACCGCTCCACCATCGTCTTCGCCAACTCCCGCCGGCTGGCCGAGCGGCTCTGCAACCGGCTGAACGAGATCGCCCACGAGCGCATCACCGGGTCGGCGTTGGCCGAGCAGCACGGCCCCGCCGAGTTGATGGGCGGCTCGGGCGCGGCCAAGGGCGCCGCACCGGTGCTGGCCCGGGCCCACCACGGCTCGGTCTCCAAGGAGCAGCGGTCGCTGGTGGAAGAGGAGTTGAAGGCCGGTCGACTGCCCGCCGTGGTCGCCACCTCCAGCCTGGAGCTGGGCATCGACATGGGCGCGGTCGACCTGGTGGTGCAGGTCGAGTCGCCGCCCTCGGTGGCCTCCGGGCTGCAGCGGGTCGGCCGGGCCGGGCACCAGGTGGGCGCGGTCTCCACCGGCGTGGTCTTCCCCAAGTACCGCGGCGACCTGGTGCAGTCCGCGGTGGTGACCGAGCGGATGCGGGCCGGCCGGATCGAGGCGCTGCGGGTCCCGCGCAACCCGCTGGACGTGCTGGCCCAGCAGCTTGTCGCGATCACCGCGTTGGACACCTGGGACGTGGACGAGCTGCTCGCGCTGGTCCGCCGGGCCGCCCCGTTCGCCACCCTGCCGCAGTCCGCCTTCGACTCGGTGCTGGACATGCTGGCCGGCCGCTACCCCTCGGACGCCTTCGCCGAGCTGCGCCCCCGCCTGGTCTGGGACCGGGTCGCCGGCACGGTCACGGGCCGGCCCGGCGCCCAGCGCCTGGCCGTCACCTCCGGCGGCACCATTCCGGACCGCGGCCTGTTCGGCGTCTTCATCGCCGGCGCCGACCCCAAGAAGGGCGGCGGCCGGGTCGGGGAGCTGGACGAGGAGATGGTCTACGAGTCCCGGGTGGGCGACGTCTTCACCCTGGGCACCAGCTCCTGGCGGATCCAGGAGATCACCCATGACAAGGTGCTGGTCACCCCGGCCCCGGGCGTGCCCGGCCGGCTGCCGTTCTGGAAGGGCGACTCGCTGGGGCGCCCGCTCGAACTCGGCCGGGCGCTGGGCGCGTTCGTCCGCGAGCTGGGCGGCCTGCCCGAGCCCGAGGCGAAGCAGCGGCTGCTCAGCGCGGGGCTGGACGACTGGGCGGCCGGCAACTTGCTCGGGTACCTGGCCGAGCAGCGCCAGGCGGCCGGCCATCTGCCGGACGACCGCACCATCGTGGTCGAGCGGTTCCGGGACGAGCTGGGCGACTGGCGGATCGTCGTCCACTCCCCGTTCGGCGCCCAGGTGCACGCCCCGTGGGCGCTGGCCCTGGGAGCCCGGCTGCGCGAGCGGCACGGCCTCGACCCGCAGGTGATGCACGGTGACGACGGCATCGTGCTGCGGCTCCCGGACGTCGATCTGCTGGCCGACTTCGACTTCGGCAGCCCCGGTCCGGACGCACCGGCGGCGGTCGACGAGGCGCCGGTCGGGGCCGACGCGGTGCTGTTCGACCCGGGCGAGATCGAGCAGCTGGTGACGGACCAGGTGGGCGGCTCCGCGCTGTTCGCCTCCCGGTTCCGCGAATGCGCCGGCCGCGCCCTGCTGCTGCCCCGCCGCAGCCCCGGCAAGCGCACCCCGCTCTGGCAGCAGCGCCAGCGGGCCGCCCAACTCCTTGAGGTGGCCAGCGAGTTCGGATCGTTCCCGATCGTGCTGGAGGCCGTCCGGGAGTGTCTGCAGGATGTCTTCGACCTGCCGGGCCTGGTCGAGCTGATGCGCGACCTGGAGTCCCGCGCCGTGCGGCTGGTCGAGGTCACCACCCCCGAGCCCTCGCCGTTCGCCCGCTCACTGCTCTTCGGCTATGTCGCCCAGTACCTCTACGAGGGCGACTCGCCGCTGGCCGAGCGCCGGGCCGCCGCCCTCGCCCTGGACTCCCGGCTGCTGGCCGAACTGCTCGGCCAGGCCGAGCTGCGCGAGCTGATCGACCCGGCGGTCCTGGCCGAGCTGGAGGCCGAGCTGCAGCGCCTCACCCCGGAGCGCCGGATCAAGGACGTCGAGGGGGTGGCCGACGCCCTGCGGCTGCTCGGCCCGCTCAGCACCGAGGAGTTGCTGGCCCGGGGCGCCGAGGCCGCCTGGCCGGCCGAGCTGCAGGCGGCCCGCCGGGCCATTCTGGTCAAGATCGTCGGCGAGCAGCGCTGGGCCGCGATCGAGGACGCCGGGCGGCTCAGCGACGCGCTCGGCACCCCGCTACCGGTCGGCATCCCCGAGGCCTTCACCGAGCCGGTCAAGGATCCGCTCGGCGACCTGCTGGCCCGGTTCGCCCGGACCAACGGGCCGTTCACCGCCCCGCAGGCGGCCGCCCGGTTCGGCCTGGGCAGCGCCGTGGTCGCCGGCACGCTGCAGCGGCTGACCGCCGCCGGGCGGCTGGTGCAGGGCGAGTTCCGCCCGGTGGAGGCCGGCGGCACCGGCGAGCCCGAGTGGTGCGACGCCGAGGTGCTGCGCCGGCTGCGGCGCCGCTCGCTGGCCGCACTGCGCCAGGAGGTGGAGGCGGTGCCGCCGCGGGCCCTGGCCGCCTTCCTGCCGCAGTGGCAGCACCTGAGCGGCCATCAGCTGCGCGGCGAGGACGGCTTGTACCGGGTGGTCGAGCAGCTGCAGGGCGCGGTGCTGCCGGCCTCCGCGCTGGAGCGGCTGATCCTGCCCGCCCGGCTGGCCGACTACCAACCCGGCCTGCTCGACAAGCTGATGCTGGCGGGCGAGATCGGCTGGACGGGGGCCGGCGCGCTGCCCGGCAAGGACGGCTGGATCAGCCTGCACCTGGCCGAGACCGCCGATCTGGTGCGCCCCGAGCCGCTCCCGTTCACCCGCACCCCGCTGCACGAGGCGCTGCTCTCCGCCCTGGCCAGCGGCTACGGTCTGCACTTCAAGCAGCTCGGCGCCCAGCTCCCGGACACCCCCGAGCCGGAGATCGTCGCCGCGCTGTGGGACTTGGTCTGGGCCGGCCTGGTCACCAACGACTCCCTGGCCCCGGTGCGGGCCCTGCTCGGCTCCGGCCGCACCCCCGGCTCCACCGCGCACCGCGCCCCGCGCTCGGTGCCGCGCGGCCGCTACGGCGGCCTGGCCCGGGTCTCGGCCCGGCTCCCGAGCGACCCCACCACGGGCGGCCGCTGGTCGCTGCTGCCCGAGCCGGCCGAGCCGACCGGCCGGGCCGCCGCCCAGGCGCAGGTGCTGCTGGACCGGCATGGGGTGCTGACCCGGGGCGCGGTGCAGGCAGAGCGGATCCCCGGCGGCTTCGCCGGCGTCTACCAGGTGCTCTCCGCCTTCGAGGAGCGCGGCCGGGCCCGCCGCGGCTATCTGGTCGAGGGACTGGGCGGTGCCCAGTTCGCGATGGACGGCGCCGCCGACCGGCTCCGCTCGGTCAACGGGCGGCTGGAGCGGGCGGCAGCCACCGAGTGGCCCGAGCGCGCCCCCGGCCCGGCCGACCGGCCGGCCGCCCAGCTGCTGGCGGCGGCCGACCCGGCCAACGCCTACGGTGCCGCGCTGCCCTGGCCCGAGCCGCCGGGCGAGCAGGCCACCGCGCACCGCCCCGGCCGCAAGGCGGGCGCCCTGGTGGTGCTGGTCGACGGCGAGCTGGTGCTGTACCTGGAGCGCGGCGGCAAGTCGCTGCTCTGCTGGACGCAGGACGCGCAGGTGCTGGCGGCGGCCGTGGGCGCGCTGGTGGACGGGGTGCGGCGGGGTCTGCTCAGCGGGCTCACGGTGGAGCGGACCAATGGCGAGCCCGCGCTGGGCTCAGCGCTCGGTGCCGTCCTGGAGGAGGCCGGCTTCCACGCCACTCCGCACGGGCTGCGGCTGCGCGGCTGACCGCCGGGCCGGCCCTCGAGCCCCGCTGTCGGAGTGCACCGGAAGCACCCCGAGGCCCCAGCCGCCGAGCGTGAGCAGGGCGAAGAACGCACCGGAGTCGTGCGACGGTCCGGCGGATATCAGATACACGACGAGCAATGAGCAGAGCGCCGCGCCGAGCAGCCAGACCATGCGGAACGTCCGGCCATGCCCAAGCGCCGACCGGCGACGGCTGCGCGGGCCTATTCGGCCCGCGCCCTCGGTGCCTCGGTGCACGCGCGGCTCCTTCTCCCGGCCCCCTGGATTCGTCAAGCAGAGCCTCATCAGACTGAAGCTCGTCAAGCGCTCAGGTCAGCAGCGCGAGTCAGGCAGCGACGACGTCCACAGCCGCGGCCTTCGGAGTGATCGTGCTCATCCGCTCACCCGGAGCAGGGAGCTGCACGGGCTCCAGCACCGGACGGAGCAGGTCGTCCTCGGAGAGGGCGGCCATCGCGGCAAGCTCGGCCAGCGACAGCTCGTCGCTCACCTCGCGCATGACCTCGGACATCCGGACGTCGAGTGCGTCGCAGATCGCGGAGAGCAGCTCGGAAGAGGCCTCCTTCTGCCCGCGCTCGACCTCGGAGAGGTATCCGAGCGAAACTCGTGCGGCGGCCGACACCTCGCGAAGTGTGCGGCCCTGGCGCTGGCGCTGCCGACGCAGCACGTCACCCAAGAGGCGACGGAGCAGGATCATCGGTTGCTCCCTCCTCGGACTGCGGATCGAGATGTCACGTCCCCACCGTACCGCCTTGCCCGCTTCCCGTGCGGGGACCGTGGTCGTGTTCACTCTGGGCTGCAAGCCTCTCCCCTCCCCTGTTGTTCCCACCCCGGACGGACGCACGCCCCTGGTTCCGAGAGGTTTCCCGGATTCGGCCTGTTCAGCCGTTGTTCAACTGACGCTTGCGGTGCCGCGGGCGTTCCCGACGGCCACCGCCTGCGCCAGAAAGAGCTCCAGAGCGCCGGCCACGGCCTTTCGTCGGATTGTGGCACGGTCTCCCGACAGCCGGGGCGATCTCACCAGAGTTCCCCCCGGACCGGCGAAACCCAGATGGACTGTGCCGACTGGCTGACCATTCTGTGCTTCCGGCCCCGCCACTCCGGTGGTCGCGAGGCCGTAGGTGGCACCGAGCAGCCGGCGCACTCCTTCGGCCATCTGCCGGGCCACCACCGGGTGCACCGGACCGTACACCGCGAGCAGTCCCTCGTCCACGCCCAGCAACTCGGCCTTCAGCTCGGTGGCGTAGGCGGTGACCGAGCCCCGGAAGGTCACCGAGGCGCCGGGCACGTCCACCAGCTGCGCCGCCAGCAGCCCACCGGTGAGCGACTCGGCCACCGCCAGGGTGGCGCCGAGCCCGCGCAGCTCGTGGTGGACTTGCTGAGCCAGCGGCAGGTACTCGGTCACTTCGCCTTCGCCTCCTCGGCCCGGGCCAGGCCCTCGCGGCGCAGCCGCACGGCTTGGCGCACGTAGTCGGCGCCACTGACCACCGTGAGCACCACGGCCAGCCCGATCAGCACCGCCCGACCGGTGGCCAGCCAGCCGGTCAGCGGCAGCACGTACATGCCGACCGCGACACCTTGGGTGAGTGTCTTCAGCTTGCCGCCCCGGCTGGCCGGGATCACGCTGTACCGGATCACCCAGAAGCGCATCAGGGTGATGCCCAGCTCCCTGGCCAGGATCACCGCGGTGATCCACCACGGCAAGTCGCCCAGCACGGAGAGCCCGATCAGCGCGGCGCCCATGATCGCCTTGTCCGCGATCGGGTCGGCGATCTTGCCGAAGTCGGTGACCAGGCCCTGCCGGCGGGCGATCTCCCCGTCGAACAGGTCGGTGATCATGGCGATCGCGAACGCCGCCCAGGCCACCGCCCGCCACTTGGGGTTGTGCCCGCCGTCGGCGAGCAGCAGCACCACGAAGACCGGCACCAGCGCCAGGCGCAGCATGGTCAGCTGGTTGGCGAGGTTCCACACCGAGGGCACCGCCGGCTTGGCGGCCCCCGGCTGGGCCGGGCGGGCCGCTGCCGGGCTGCCCGGCCCGCCGGTCATGCCGCGGCCGCCGGACGGACGGACTCGATCGCCTCGGCCACCAGGTCCACACCCTCGGACGCGATCACCCGGGCGCGGTAGAACTGGCCCACGACGGCATGCTCGGCGCCGACCAGGGTGGTCAGACCGTCGGTCTCCGGGGCCTGGTGGGCAGCGCGGCCGATGACCTCGCCATCCTCGAGGGCCTCGACCAGCACCTCGACCTCGGTGCCGATCCGCTGCTCGGCGCGCTGCGCGGTGAGCTCCTCGGCCAACCGGGTGAGCCGGGCCAGCCGGTCGGCCACCACGTCCTCGGGCAGCTTGCCTTCGAAGGTCGCGGCCTCGGTGCCGTCCTCGTCGGAGTAGCCGAAGACGCCGATCGCGTCCAGCCCGGCCTCGGTGATGAACCGTTCCAGCTCCGCGAAGTCCTCCTCGGTCTCACCGGGGAAGCCGACGATGAAGTTGGACCGGGCGCCCGCCTGCGGGGCCTTGTCCCGGATGGTCTTCAGCAGCTCCAGGAACTGGTCGGTGTTGCCGAACCGGCGCATCCGGCGCAGCACCGCCGGAGCCGAGTGCTGGAAGGAGAGGTCGAAGTACGGCACCACGTCGGCGGTGCCGGTCATCGCGTCGATCAGGCCGGGACGCATCTCGGCGGGCTGCAGGTAGCTGACCCGGACCCGCTCGATGCCGGCCACCGCCGCGATCTCGGTCAGCAGCGTCTCCAGGAGCCGGATGTCGCCCAGGTCCTTGCCGTAGGAGGTGTTGTTCTCGCTGACCAGGACCACCTCGCGGACGCCCTGCTCGGCCAGCCAGACCGCCTCGTTCAGCACGTCGGAGGGGCGGCGGGAGATGAACGAGCCGCGGAAGGCCGGGATCGCGCAGAACGAGCAGCGCCGGTCGCAGCCGGAGGCGAGCTTGATCGAGGCCACCGGGGAGTCGTCCAGCCGCTTGCGCAGGGTGCGCGGGCCGGAGGCCGGGGCCACGCCGTCGGGCAGGTCCTCCGGGGCGCCGTGCCCGGGCAGCGCGATCTCGGCCGCGGCGGCCTGCCGCTCGACCGGGGTCAACGGCAGCAGCTTGCGGCGGTCGCGCGGCAGGTGCGGCGCGTGGTGCCCGCCGGACAGGATGGTCTGCAGGCGGTCGCTGATGTTGGTGTAGTCGTCGAAGCCGAGCACGCCGTCGGCCTCGGGCAGGGCGTCGGCCAGCTCCTTGCCGTAGCGCTCGGCCATGCAGCCGACCGCGACCACGGCCTGGGTGCGGCCGTGCCCCTTGAGGTCGTTGGCCTCCAGCAGGGCATCCACCGAGTCCTTCTTGGCGGCCTCGACGAAGCCACAGGTGTTGACGACGGCGACATCGGCGTCACTCGCGTCGTCGACCAGCAGCCAGCCATCGGCCTCCAGCCGCCCGGCGAGTTCCTCGGAGTCGACCTCGTTGCGGGCGCATCCGAGCGTGACCAGTGCGACAGTACGGCGTTCAGGCATAGGGCCAAGATTAACGCGCGGCCCCCGGTGCCGTTTCCCCCGGAGGCCGCGCGGCGAACGATGGCCGACTCAGCCGGCCTGCGGGTCACCGGGCGTGTAGGTGAGGTGGACCACCTGGCCGTCCTTCCCGGCGGGCCCGAGATCCTTGCCGTTGACGTACAGATGGACGGCCGCCGCGTTGCCGATCACCAGCTTGATCTGCTTCGGATCGGTGAAGGTCTGGTCCTTGCCGTCGTCCAGATTGTTCTGGAACAGCGACTTGCCGTCGCCGTCCACCGCCGACACCCAGCTGCTGCCGCCCTCGCCGACCACCTTGACGGTGACCTTGTCGGCCGGGGCGGCGGCGATCGGCGCGGTGCTCGCGGGCGCGGGCGGCTGGACGGACGCGGTCGGCGCGGCGGGGGCCGAGCTGACCGCGCTGGGCAGCGGGGCACTGGCCGAGCCGGTCGCGGTCTTGGTGGACTTGCCGTTGATCAGGTTGAAGCCGATCAGCACGATCACCGCGACGATCGCCACCACCATCGCGGCGGTCCAGTTCGGCCGACCCTGGCCGATCTTTATCCGCTTGGCCTCCAGCGCCGCCACCGGGGCGAGCTGCACCGGCTCGGTGCCGTGGATGGCGTCGTACCGGGCCACCAGCTCGTCGTCGTCGGCGCCGACCGCGCGGGCCAGGGCGCGGAGGTGCCCGCGCGCGTAGAAATCGCCGCCGCAGCGGCTGAAGTCGTCCTCCTCGATGGCATGCACGATCGGCACCCGCACCCGGGTGGCGGTGCTCACCTCATCGACCGTCAGCCCGGCCGCCCGCCGTGCCTCGGCGAGCGTGCGCCCGATCGATGGGGCGTCGGCCGGGACACCGGGGCCGGGCGCGGTGTCAGCGGTGGAGGATCGGCTGTTGTCGCGGTGGGAGGACTTGCCGATGGTCACTGGGCACGCCTTTCGAGCGGAGGCCACCTGCTGGAAGAACAGTCTAGGGGTGCTGGCGAATCGTTTCTCAACCGGAGTTCGACCGAACGCGCACCCCGGGGCCACCGGGCACACGGTACTGACGGCCCATCAGGGCCCTACCCGCGCAGGGTGGCCAGTACCCCGTCCAGCTCGTCCGGCTTGACCAGCACGTCACGGGCCTTGGACCCCTCGCTGGGCCCCACGATGCCGCGCGACTCCATCAGGTCCATCAGCCGCCCCGCCTTGGCGAACCCGACCCGCAGCTTGCGCTGCAGCATCGAGGTCGAGCCGAACTGGGTGGAGACCACCAGTTCGGCGGCCTGGATCAGCAGGTCCAGGTCGTCCCCGATCTCCTCGTCGATCTCCTTCTTCGGTCCGCCGCCCACCGTCACGTCGTCCCGGTAGACGGCGGTCAGCTGGTCCTTGCAGTGCTGCACCACGGCGGCGATCTCGGCCTCGGTGACGAACGCGCCCTGCATCCGGACCGGCTTGGAGGCGCCCATCGGCAGGAAGAGCGCATCGCCCTTGCCGACCAGCTTCTCGGCGCCCGGCTGGTCCAGGATGACCCGGGAGTCGGCCATCGCCGAGGTGGCGAAGGCCAGCCGGGACGGCACATTGGCCTTGATCAGACCGGTCACCACGTCCACCGACGGCCGCTGGGTGGCGAGCACCAGGTGGATGCCGGCCGCGCGGGCCAACTGGGTGATCCGGACCACCGAGTCCTCGACGTCGCGCGGGGCGACCATCATCAGGTCGGCCAGCTCGTCGACGATCACCAGCAGGTACGGGTAGGGCGTCAGCTCCCGCTCGCTGCCCAGCGGCGGGGTCACGGTGCCGGCCCGCACCGCCGCGTTGAAGTCGTCCACGTGCCGGAAGCCGAAGGCCGCCAGGTCGTCGTAGCGCAGGTCCATCTCGCGGACCACCCACTGCAGCGCCTCGGCCGCCTTCTTCGGGTTGGTGATGATCGGCGTGATCAGGTGCGGGATGCCCTCGTAGGCGGTCAGTTCGACCCGCTTGGGGTCGACCAGGACCATCCGCACCTCGTCCGGGGTGGCCCGCATCAGCACCGAGGTGATCAGGCAGTTGATGCAGCTCGACTTGCCCGCGCCGGTGGCGCCGGCCACCAGGATGTGCGGCATCTTGGCCAGGTTGGCGAGCACCGTGTGGCCCTCGACGTCCTTGCCCATGCCGACCACCATCGGGTGGGTGTCCTCGGCGGCGCTGCGCGAGCGCAGCAGGTCGCCGAGGTTGACCATCTCCCGGTCCCGGTTGGGGATCTCGATGCCCACCGCGGACTTGCCCGGGATCGGGCTGATGATCCGCACGTCCGGGCTGGCCACCGCGTAGGCGATGTTCTTGCCCAGCGCGGTGATCCGCTCGACCTTCACGGCCGGGCCGAGCTCCACCTCGTAGCGGGTGACCGTCGGGCCGCGGGTGAAGCCGGTGACCTTGGCGTCCACCTTGAACTCGGCGAAGGTGGCGGTCAGCTGGGCGACCACCTCGTCGTTGAGGGCGCTGCGGGCCTTGGCCGGGCCGCCGCGCTCCAGCAGCTCCAGCGAAGGCAGCGCGTAGTCGCCGCCGGAAAGCAGCTGCAGCTGCTCCATCCGCTGCGGGGCGGCCGCGTGGTCGGCGGGCGCGGCCGGCTCGCCGCCGACGGGGGCCGCGGCGCGGGCGGTCGGCACCGCCGACTCCTCCGGGGGCGCGGTGCGGTCCTGCACCTGGTGCATGATGCTGGCCACCGCCGGCGAGGCGGGCACCCCGTGCAGCAGCGCGCCGTCCAGGTCGGCGGCCACCCCGGCGGCCAGGTCGCGGGTCTGGAACGGGTCCTTGACGAACATGTCGGGCACCGCCGGGGCGAGCTCGGGCTCGTCCACCTGCTTGCGCCGGCCGCGCTTGCGGCGCCGGGCCGCCACCTCGTCCTCGGGGGACTCGGGCCGCCCGCCGTCCACGGTGTACGGCAGTGCCTGCGGGTCCGCGTCCTCCGGCGGCTCGGTGGAGAGCTCCCGGTCGCCGGTGGCGTACTCCTGGCCGTACTCGTCGTAGTCGCCGTAGCCGTCGGCGGGCAGCGGCTCGGCCACGCCCAGCCGCACGAAGAGCAGCCGCAGCCGCTCCGGGATCTTGTTGACCGGGGTGGCGGTGACCACCAGCAGGCCGAAGAAGGTGAGCAGTAGCAGCAGCGGCACGGCCAGCGGCGGCCCGGCGGCGGCCATCAGCGGGGTGGAGACGCCCCAGCCGAGGATGCCACCGGACTCCCGCAGCCGGGCCGCGCCGTTCTGCATGCCGGGGGCACCGCAGCCGATGTGCACCAGCCCGAGCACCCCGATCACCAGCGTGCTCAGGCCGATGACGATCCGCCCGTTGGCCTCCGGCACCTCCGGATGCCGCATCAGCCGGATCGCGATGCCCGCCATCAGCAGCGGGACCAGCACACCGAGCCGGCCGAACAGCCCGCTCACCACCACGGTGGCCGCCGTGCCGAGCCAGCCCTGCGGGCTGAACCAGGTGCCGGCGCCGACCACCATGGCGAGCGCCAGCAGCAGCAGCGCCCGGCCGTCCTTGCGGTGCGCCGGGTGCAGGTTCTTGGCGCCGGTGCCGAAGCCGCGGAAGACCGTACCCACCCCGCCGGCCACCCCGCCCACGGCGCGGACCACCGGGTGCCGACGGCGCGGTGCCGAGGCCGGGGCCGGAGCGGGCTTGGGTGCGGCAGCCTTGCGGGCCTTCACGGGAGCCTTGGCAGCGGACTTCGCGGCAGGCTTGGCGGCGGGCTTGCGAGCGGCCGGCTTCCGCGCCGGAGCGGCCTTCTTCGCCGGACCCGAACTGGAGCTGCGTGCGTTGCCGGGCGTCCGTGTGGCCATGGACCAGAGCCTACCGGCGGCCTCCGGCCCGGGACACATGACCGACCGTCATGCCCCAGGGTGTGTCGCCTCCGCTCATCGACACACCGTCAGTCCCACCCGGTTCACTCGGTCGGCGGACCGAACGGCGGGACGTTGACGGCACGTCGGGTGACAGCGGCTCAGTCGACGACGGTGCCGGGCCGCAGCGCGTCCAGGGCGGCCCGCAGCGCGACCAGCTTGCGCTCCAGGTGGGCGGCGGTGGCGGCGGCCGCGGTCTCCGAGGAGTTGTCCAGTTGCTTGGTCAGCGTCTCGGCCTGCTCCTCCACCGAGGCCAGCCGGGCGCTGAGCTCGGCGAGCAGCGGCTCGGCGGAGTCGCCGCCGGACCCGTTGCTGCCCGCGGGGCCGTCCTCCAGCTGCAGGCGCAGCAGTGCCGCCTGCTCCTTGAGCTGGCAGTTCTTCATGTAGAGGTCGACGAAGACGGAGACCTTGGCGCGCAGCACCCACGGGTCGAACGGCTTCGAGATGTAGTCCACCGCACCGGCCGCGTAGCCGCGGAAGGTGTGGTGCGGGCCGTGGTTGATCGCGGTCAGGAAGATGATCGGAATGTCCCGGGTGCGCTCACGGCGCTTGATATGGGCGGCCGTCTCGAAGCCGTCCATGCCGGGCATCTGGACGTCCAGCAGGATCACCGCGAAGTCGTCGGTGAGCAGCGCCTTCAGCGCCTCCTCACCGGAAGCGGCCCGGACCAGCGTCTGGTCAAGGGCCGACAGGATCGCCTCCAGCGCGAGCAGGTTCTCCGCCCGGTCATCGACCAGGAGGATCTTCGCCTTCTGCACCACGACCCGCCCTCCTGCCGAATAGCCCGCCTGTTTCCCGCGCGCCGGCACTCGCGTGCCGCTCGCCACTGTCCCGGCCATGCTAGCCGCACCCCCTTGCCCAGCCGTATCGGATGCTCGTCACAGGCCACAGAAGGCACCTGCCGGCCCGGGAAACGCCGCTGCCGCCCCGCGCACCGTCGTCGTCCGGTTACTGTTCGCAACGATGAGTGACCCTAGCGGGTTCCCGGTCCGCCTCGCCAGTAAACGCCGGTGCCAAACCGCTAGCCGCGCGCCCCCAACCAGTGCCGCATCACACCGAGCAGGTGGTCGGTGTCCACCGGCTTGGTGACGTGGTCCGTGGCGCCCGCCTCGATGCTCTTCTCCTTGTCGCCCTTCATCGCCTTGGCGGTCAACGCGATGATCGGCAGCCCGGCGAACTGCGGCATCCGGCGGATCGCCTCGGTGGTCGCGTAGCCGTCCATCTCCGGCATCATGATGTCCATCAGCACCAGCGAGACGTTCTCGTGCTGCTCGAGCACCTCGATCCCCTCGCGGCCGTTCTCGGCGTACAGCACGGTGAGCCCGTACTGCTCCAGGACGCTGGTCAGCGCGAAGACATTGCGCACGTCGTCGTCGACGATCAGCACCTCCTCGCCGTCGAATCGGCCCTCGAACTCCGCGCTGGAGCCGGCCCGGGGCGCCGGCAGCTCCTCGACCCGGTTCGCCGGCGCCGGCTCGACCCGCTGCGGCAGCTCGGCCCGTTCGACCGGCGGCGCGGCCGGCTCCGACCGCTCGGCGGCCGCCCGGCGCCGCTGGGCCGCGCCGCGACGCCGCTCCAGCGCCAACTCCCGGACCTCCTGGGCCCACTGCTCCGCGGGGTTGTCCCCGACCGGTACCGGCTCACCGGTCGGAGTGACGCCGACCGAGGCCCGCAGCTGACCGCTCGCCGACGCCCCGCGCTCCGGCGAGGCGTCCGGCACCTCCTCCAGCAGCGGCAGGTAGAGGGTGAAGGTGCTGCCCCGGCCGAGCTCGCTCTGCGCGTGGATCTCGCCCCCGAGCAGCCGGGCGAGCTCCCGGCTGATCGACAGGCCCAGGCCGGTGCCGCCGTACTTGCGGCTGGTGGTGCCGTCGGCCTGCTTGAACGCTTCGAAGATCTCCCGCAGCTTGTCGTCGGGGATGCCGATCCCGGTGTCGGTCACCGAGAAGGCCACCAGCGGGGCGTCCGGGTCGTCGATCCGGCCCGACTCCAGCAACTGCTCCCGGATGTGCTGCGGCACCACCGGACCGGCCGGGCCGATCTCCAGGCGCACCGTGCCGGACTCGGTGAACTTCACCGCGTTGGACAGCAGGTTGCGCAGCACCTGCTGGAGCCGCTGCTCGTCGGTGTGCAGGGTGGCCGGCAGGTCGGGCGAGACGGCGACGGTGAACTCCAGGCCCTTCTCCGCGGTGAGCGGGCGGAACGCCGCCTCCACGTAGTCGGTCAGCTGCACCAGCGCGATCCGGGCCGGGCGCACGTCCATCTTCCCGGCCTCCACCTTGGAGAGGTCGAGGATGTCGTTGATCAGCTGCAGCAGGTCGGAGCCGGCGCCGTGGATGGTGTCGGCGAACTCCACCTGCTTGGACGAGAGGTTGCCCTCGTTGTTGTCGGAGAGCAGCTTGGCCAGGATCAGCAGCGAGTTGAGCGGGGTGCGCAGCTCGTGCGACATGTTGGCGAGGAACTCGCTCTTGTAGCGGTTGGCCTGGGCCAGCTGCTCGGCGCGCTCCTCCAGCACCCGGCGCGCCTCCTCGATCGCGCTGTTCTTGATCTCGATGTCGCGGTTCTGCTGGGCCAGTTGCTCGGCCTTCTCCTGCAGCTCCTCGTTGGTCCGCTCCAGCTCCTCCTGGCGGGCCTCCAACTCGGCGGAGCGCATGGACAGTTCGGCGGTCAGCCGCTGGGACTCCAGCAGCAGGCCCTCGGTCTTGGTGTTGACGCTGATGGTGTTGACGGTGACCCCGATCAGGTCGGCGACCTGAGTGAGGAAGTCCATCACCACACTGGTGAACGAGCTGAAGGTGGCCAGCTCGATCACACCGAGCAGCCGGCCCTCGAAGAGCACCGGCAGCACCACCACGTGGGCGGGCTGGGACTCGCCGAGCGCGGAGGAGATCCGCAGGTAGCCGGGGGGCGCCTCGGTCAGGCTGATCGGGCGCTTCTCGATCGCGGCCTGGCCGACCAGCGACTCGCCGGGACGGAAGGTGGTCGGCATCGACCGGCGCTGGTAGCCGTAGGAGCCGATCAGCCGCAGCACGGTGTCGGCCTCGTCATCGTCCTCGGTGACCATCTCCGAGGAGCGGCCGGCCGGTTGGGCCAGGAAGAACGCGCCGTGCTGGGCGGAGACCGCCGGGGTCAGCTCGCTCATGATCAGCGAGGCCACCGCCTCCAAGTCCCGCCGGCCCTGCAGCAGGCCGGAGAACCGGGCGATGTTGGTCTTGTGCCAGTCCTGCTCCTGGTTGGTCCGGGTGGTCTCGCGCAGGTTGGCGATCATCTGGTTGATGTTGTCCTTGAGCTCGTCGATCTCGCCGGAGGCGTCGACGTCGATGCGCAGGGACAGGTCACCGCGGGTCACGGCGGTCGCCACCTGGGCGATCGCGCGCACCTGCCGGGTCAGGTTGTTGGCCAGCTCGTTCACCGACTCGGTGAGGTCCTGCCAGGTGCCGTCCACCCCGGGCACCCGGGCGATGCCGCCGAGCCGTCCGTCGGTGCCCACCTCGCGGGCCACTCGGGTCACCTCGTCGGCGAACGCGCTCAGCTGGTCGACCATGGTGTTGATGCTGGTCTTGAGCTCCAGGATCTCGCCCCGGGCGTCGACGTCGATCTTCTGCGAGAGGTCGCCGCGGGCCACCGCGGTGATCACCAGGGCGATGTTGCGCACCTGCCCGGTGAGGTTGTTGGCCATCTGGTTGACGTTGTCGGTGAGGTCCTTCCAGATGCCGGCCACGCCCGGCACGTCCGCCTGGCCGCCCAGGATGCCGTCGGTGCCCACCTCGCGGGCCACCCTGGTCACCTGGACGGCGAAGGCGCTCAGCTGGTCGACCATCGTGTTCAGGGTGCCGGCCAGGGCGGCGACCTCGCCCTGGGCCTCGATGGTGATCTTCTTGGAGAGGTCACCGCGGGCCACCGCGGTGGCCACCTCGGCGATGTTGCGGACCTGGCTGGTCAGGTTGGACGCCATGAAGTTGACGTTGTCGGTCAGGTCCTTCCAGATGCCCGAGACCCCGCGCACCCGGGCCTGGCCGCCGAGGATGCCCTCGGTGCCCACCTCGCGGGCGACCCGGGTGACCTCGTCGGCGAAGGCGCTCAGCTGGTCGACCATGGTGTTGACGGTGGTGACCAGCTCCAGGATCTCGCCGCGCGCGTCGACGGTGATCTTCTTGGAGACGTCGCCCTTGGCCACCGCCGTGGTGACCTCGGCGATGTTGCGCACCTGACTGGTCAGGTTGGACGCCATGAAGTTGACGCTGTTGGTCAGGTCCTTCCAGGTGCCGGAGACGCCGGGCACGGTGGCCTGACCACCCAGGATGCCCTCGGTGCCGACGTCCCGCGCCACTCTGGTCACCTCGTCGGCGAACGAACCGAGCTGGTCGACCATGGTGTTGATGGTGTTCTTCAGCTCCAGGATCTCGCCCCGGGCATCCACCTGGATCTTCTGCGACAGATCACCCCGCGCCACCGCCGTGGTCACCTGAGCGATGTTCCGCACCTGATCCGTCAGATTGTTGGCCATGAAATTCACCGAATCGGTGAGATCACGCCACACACCCGCGACACCCGGCACCTGCGCCTGACCACCCAGCCGACCCTCGGTACCCACGTCCCGGGCCACCCTGGTCACCTGCGCGGCAAAGGCCGAGAGCTGGTCGACCATGGTGTTGATGGTGTTCTTCAGCTCCAGGATCTCGCCCCGGGCATCCACCTGGATCTTCTGCGACAGATCACCCCGCGCCACCGCCGTGGTCACCTGAGCGATGTTCCGCACCTGATCCGTCAGATTGTTGGCCATGAAATTCACCGAATCGGTGAGATCACGCCACACACCCGCGACACCCGGCACCTGCGCCTGACCACCCAGCCGACCCTCGGTACCCACCTCGCGGGCCACCCTGGTCACCTGCGCGGCAAAGGAGTTCAGCTGGTCCACCATCGTGTTGACGGTGTTCTTCAGCTCCAGCATCTCGCCGGCCACGTCGACCGTGACCTTGCGGGACAGATCGCCCTTGGCCACCGCCGTGGTCACTTCGGCGATGTTGCGCACCTGGGCGGTGAGCCGGCCCGCCATGGTGTTGACCGAGTCGGCCAGGTCCTTCCAGCTGCCGGACATCGAACGCACCCGGGCCTGACCGCCCAGCTTGCCCTCGGTGCCCACCTCGATCGCCACCCGGGTCACCTCGTCGGTGAACTCCGAGAGCTGGTCGACCAGGCTGTTCACGGTCCGGCCGACCTTGAGGAACTCCCCGCGCAGCGGCTGGCTGCCGCCGTCCGGCAGGGTCGAGCGCAGCTCCATCCGCTGGTCCAGGTCGCCCTCGGCGATCGACGACAGCACCCGGCCCACCTCGGCCATCGGGCGGGCCAGGTCGTCGATCAGCGCATTGCAGTTGTCCACCGCCGAGGCCCAGGCGCCCTCACCGGCACCGCTCTCCAGCCGAGCGGTCAGCCGGCCCTCGCGGCCCACCGCGCGCCGCACCCGGGACAGCTCGCCGGTGAGGTGCTGGTTGCGCTCGGCGACCTCGTTGAACACCGCCGCGATCTCGGCCACCAGGCCGTCACCGGGCACGGTCAGCCGGCGGCGGAAGTTTCCGTCGCGCATCGCGGTCAGCGCCCCGAGCAGCTTGCGCAGCTCGGCGGGCTCCGCTCCGCGGCTGTGTGCCGCGCGCCGACTCGCACCGCTGCGTGGTGCGGTGGTCGACCGTGCGCCACGGGCACCCGGCGCGCTCTTCTGTCCGGTGGCGCTCTGCCCGGCAGCGTCCTTGGTGGCCGAACTCAACGGGACCCTCCCACGTCGCAACTGGCTGGTGTCCGCCGCCCGGCGTCCAGCTTCGGACTCGGGCGGATCCCCCAGTCTGACAGTACCGACCGACGTTGTTGACCCGCTTGCGAGTCCTCTCATCATTGTGAGAGGCCTGTGGTGGGCAGAATCACCCTCGAGTGCCCGTTTCGGTCACCCTTGCCCACGGGGAAGCCGTCCGGAAAGTAGGGTGGAGCGCTGCACTTCGCCCTGGCCCGATCCACCCGGGAAACGCCCACCCACCCATGGGGGCCCCGCCCAGCCGAACGCTGGGGGAGGCACCAGGCGCCGAGCAGCTACCCGACGCAGAGGAGAAGCAGCCCGTGGTCACCGCGCGCGCAGCCGCCACCTTCGAGCCCGACGGCCGGTCGGCTTCGGCCGCGCGCGGATTCGTCCGGGACGCCCTGCTGGGCTGGGGTCTGCCCGAGGTGGTCGACGATGCGATCGTCCTGGTCAGCGAACTGGTCACGAACGCCGTGGTGCACGCGGGCACCGCCGCCGAGGTGAGCTGCCTGCGCGAGGAGGACTCCGTCCAGATCGGTGTCACCGACCACCATCCGGAACGCGGCCTGCCGACCCTGGCCGCCGGATCGGCCGACGAACCGGCCTCCGAGCACTCGGAGCACTTCGCGGACGCCGAGGGCGAGGGCGGGCGCGGCCTGCTCATGTGTTCGGCGCTGTCCAGCCGCTGGGGCGTGGAGTACGCCGCCGGGCAGAAGACCGTCTGGTTCCGGCTTCCGCTGCAACGCGCGCTCCCCGGAACCCGGTTCGCGCTCCCCCAGGCGCCCGGCGAGGTGCTGCCCAGCACCGACGGGCCGGTGCTGGTCGCCGTCGCCCAGCTGGACTCCGAGGGCCTGGTCCGCAGTTGGAACGCCGACGCCGAAGAGCTGTTCCGCCGCCCGGCCGCCGAAGCCGTCGGGCGGGCCTGGGCGGAGCTGGTGGTCTGGCCGCAGAGCCCGGCCGGACCGCTGGAGGCGGCGCTTCGACTGGCCCGCTGGGAGGGCGTGTTCGGGGTCCGCCGCGCCGACCAGCGCACCATCGAGGTCTACGGCTGCCAGGTCCGGGTGCTGGATCCCACCGGAGCACCCGCCACCCTCTGCCTGATGGTCCGCGAGCGCGACCGCGCCGTGCTGCGCAGCCCCGACCGCCAGGCCCCGGCCGGCCCCGCGCTCGGCGGCCTCGAACCGCTGGACCTGCTGCCCGAAGGCGTCTGGGCGGACGACCTGTCGGGGCTGCTGCAGCAGACCGTGGAGCGGGCCCGAGATCTGCTCGACGGCGATGCCTCCTACCTGCTGCTGGCCACCGAGGACGAGACCGAGTTCGAGGTCCGGGCCGCCACCGGACTCGCGGCCGAGCGCACCAAGAACGTCCGGCTCCCGATCGACTCCAGCCAGTCCCGCTACGACTCCGCCCGGCTGCCCGCCGTCCACGACGACCTGACGACGCGCCCGCACAGCGCCCCGCTGCTGATCGGCAGCGGGCTGCGCTCGCTGATCACCGTGCCGCTCAAGGTGGAGGGCCGGCTGATCGGCTCGCTCGGGGTGGCCGCGAGGCGAACCGCCCAGTACGACAACGACCATGCGCTGCGCCTGCAGTTCGCCGCCGACCGGATCGC
Source organism: Kitasatospora acidiphila (assembly GCF_006636205.1). Classification (NCBI taxonomy): domain Bacteria; kingdom Bacillati; phylum Actinomycetota; class Actinomycetes; order Kitasatosporales; family Streptomycetaceae; genus Kitasatospora; species Kitasatospora acidiphila. Next base: position 3,143,727 of record NZ_VIGB01000003.1, read on the forward strand.
CCTCACCGTGGAGAACGCCCGGCTCGCCGAGCGGGAACGGCTGCGGCGCGGCGCCCTCTCCTTCCTGGTCGAGGCCTCCGACCTGCTGGCCGGCACCCTGGAGCACCAGCAGACGCTGGCCCTGATGGCGCAGATGGCGGTGCCCACCCTGGCCTCCTGGTGCGCCGTCTACACGCTGGCCGAGCGCAGCGAGTTCGCCGAACTCGCCTTCGTGCTGCACGAGGAGGAGGACCGGATCGACCCGCTGCGGGCGCTGCTGCGCCGCACCCCGGCGGCGGCCCGGATCACCGCCGACGGCACCGCGTTCTGGACCGGCCCGGCCGAGGCGGCGACCGCGGCCGAGCCCGCCGGCCTGATCGGCGAGACGGTGGTGCTGCCGCTGTCCGCCCGCAACCGCACGATCGGGCTGCTGGTCCTCGGCACCCGGGCCGGGGTGTCGTTCCGCCAGGAGACCGTGGAACTGGCCGAGGACCTCTCCCGGCGCGGAGCGCTGGCGATGGACAACTCCCGCCTCTACTCCGAGCGCAGCGCCACCAGCCAGGCGCTGCAGCGCAGCCTGCTGCCGCCGGAACTGCCGAAGATCCCAGGGGTCGAGGTGGAGGTCTTCTACCAGGCCGCCGGCGAGGGCAACGAGGTCGGCGGCGACTTCTACGACCTGTTCGCGATCCGCGAAGGCACCTACGGCTTCGCGATCGGCGACGTCTGCGGCACCGGGCCGCAGGCCGCGTCGGTGACCGGGTTGGCCCGCAACTCGCTGCGGCTGCTGGCCCGCGAGGGCCTGGACGCGCCCCAGGTGCTGAGCCGACTCAACCGGGCGATCCTCGACGAGGGCGACCGGGGCCGCTTCCTCACCCTGCTCTACGGGGAGTTGACGCCACTGCCCGACGGCCGGGCCGAACTCGACCTGGTCTGCGCCGGCCACCCGCTGCCGCTGCGCCTGCGCCCCGACGGCCAGGTGACGGCGGCGGCCACCTCGCAGCCGCTGCTCGGGGTGATGGAGCCGCTGGAGCTCACGGTCGAACGGGTGGTGCTGGAGCCGGGCGAGGTGCTGCTCTGCGTGACCGACGGGGTGACCGAGCGGCGCGAGGGGATGCGGATGCTCGGCGAGGACGGGCTGGCCGAGGTGCTCACCGGCTGTACCGGGCTCACAGCGGGAGCGGTGGCGGCCCGGGTGCAGCGCGCGGTGGAGCGGTTCGCCCCGGAGCCGCCGTGCGACGACATGGCGATCATCGCCCTGCGGCTGCCGGCCCAGCGGCAGGGCTGAGCCCGCAGCTGAGACACGGTCCGGCGCACCGCCGGGCCGATCACGGCCCAGGCTCGATCAGCTGACGAACCGACAAATTCTGGCATTCACAAGGGTACAAGCGCCGTCACCCCGGGTAGAGACCTGCTGACCGGGATTCCTCCCCGGTACCAGTGGTCCCCGCAGTCGTACTGCCCGGACGCCCCGACGGCCGACGCTTCGCCGCCACCGTCGGCAACCACCCCCAACTCCCCCGCACCCACGGCCCTTCCGGGCACCGCCATGCCCAAATGGGTGCGTATACGAGCGATATCGGCACACCCATGAAAGGAGCCTCCGGTGAGCAGTGACGCCTCCGGGGCCAACGCCCGATCCGCTTCCCTCGACGCGGGTCCTCTCGGATACCTCGCACTCGGCCTGACCCTTCTCGCCTTCGGCCTGCTGCAGACCGGGGTCCTGCACCACACCGGCGTCGCCGATGCCGCCGGGCTCGCCCATGTGGTCGGCGGGATCGCGCTGTTCGTCGCCGGCCTGTGGCAGTTCCGCTCCGGCGACACCTTCTCCGGCACCGCCTTCGCCGGGCTCGGCGCCTTCTGGGCGGCCTGGTCGATGGGCGCCGGCTCGGGGATGCACGGCAAGAACGCGGCGGGGCTCTTCCTGATGCTCTGGGCACTACTGGCGATCACGCTGGCGGCGGCCGGTTGGCAGTCCGGGATGTTCAGCCGCGGTGTGTACGGCCTGCTGGCAGTCGCCCTGCTGCTGGACGCGATCGGCACCCTCGGCAGTGCGGGCTGGCTGGTCAAGCTGGCCGGCTGGGTCGCCGCGGCCGCCGGGCTGATCAGCTGGTACTGGGCCACCGCCGCGCTGGCCAACAGCGGCTGGGGCCGGGCGGTACTGCCGGTCAAGTGAGGTAGCGCGTCCTGGGCTCGGCGGGCAGCGCCTGCCGGGCCCAGGACGGTTCAGCGCGGCACCAGTTCGGGCGTCTGCGCGCACTGCCCGGCCCGCGCCGCCCTGCGTCGCCGCCAACGGCCCGCGCCGTACTGCGCCGCGTAGGCGAGCATCAGCAGCCAGAGGGCGACGATGCCGTCGGCCCAGAAGTGATTGGCCGTCACCACCACGACGGTGATGGTCAGCAGCGGGTGCAGCAGGATCAGCCAGCGCCAGGCGGACTTGGACACCGCGATCACCGCGACCGCCACCAGCACGCACCACGCCACATGCACCGAGGGCATCGCCGACAGCTCGTCCGCGTGCATCCCGCCGACGCCCGCGGTGTAGACGGACTGGCCGTACTGCGCCGCGACATCGACGAAGCCGCGGTCGGTCAGCATCCGGGGTGGCGCCACCGGGACGAACTGGATCAGCAGACAGCTCGCGGTGACCAGCACCACCGTGGTCCGCACCCACGGATAGCGGGCCCGGTGCCGGAGGAAGAGCCAGATGAGCGTCGCGATCATCACGCCGAAGTGCATGACCGCGTAGTAGTAGTCGGCCAGCCGGATCAGCACCGGGTGCGGCGTCACCGCCCGCTGCCAGGACGCCTCGTCGGGCAGGCCCAGCCTCAGCTCGGTGCGATGGATCCATTCGGCGCGGTCCAGCGCGTGCTCCGTGGACATCAGCGAGAGCTGGCCGACCAGTTGCCAGAGCGCGAACAGGGCCAGCAGGGTGCCGGCCTCGCGGAGGACGGAGATCAGGGTCGTCCTGGCCGGCCGCAACCGGTGCACGGCGTAGGCGGCTCCGAGGAGCAGCGCCCCGGCGGTACCGGCGCTCTGCCATGACAGGGTCAGGTTCTGCAACGCCGTGCGCCTCTCCGCCGAACTGTCCGAGCTATCCAAGCTGTAGTGCCGGCTGAGAGGGTAGCGCGCGAGGCCGAAACGCGAAGAAGCCCCCACCGCTGTGTTTGATTAAACACAGTCCCGGTGGGGGCTTCTTCTGAAGAATTGTTCGGCGGCGTCCTACTCTCCCACAGGGTCCCCCCTGCAGTACCATCGGCGCTGTAAGGCTTAGCTTCCGGGTTCGGAATGTAACCGGGCGTTTCCCTCACGCTATGACCACCGAAACACTATGAAACTATCGGCCGCACCACCGCCTATGCGGTGGGGTCGTTGTTTCAGAACAACACAGTGGACGCGAGCAACTGAGGACAAGCCCTCGGCCTATTAGTACCGGTCAGCTCCACCCCTCACAGGGCTTCCACATCCGGCCTATCAACCCAGTCGTCTACTGGGAGCCTTACCCTCTCAAGGAGGTGGGAGTGCTCATCTCGAAGCAGGCTTCCCGCTTAGATGCTTTCAGCGGTTATCCCTCCCGAACGTAGCCAACCAGCCATGCCCTTGGCAGAACAACTGGCACACCAGAGGTTCGTCCGTCCCGGTCCTCTCGTACTAGGGACAGCCCTTCTCAACACTCCTACGCGCACAGCGGATAGGGACCGAACTGTCTCACGACGTTCTAAACCCAGCTCGCGTACCGCTTTAATGGGCGAACAGCCCAACCCTTGGGACCTACTCCAGCCCCAGGATGCGACGAGCCGACATCGAGGTGCCAAACCATCCCGTCGATATGGACTCTTGGGGAAGATCAGCCTGTTATCCCCGGGGTACCTTTTATCCGTTGAGCGACGGCGCTTCCACAAGCCACCGCCGGATCACTAGTCCCTGCTTTCGCACCTGCTCGACCCGTCGGTCTCACAGTCAAGCTCCCTTGTGCACTTACACTCAACACCTGATTGCCAACCAGGCTGAGGGAACCTTTGGGCGCCTCCGTTACCCTTTAGGAGGCAACCGCCCCAGTTAAACTACCCACCAGACACTGTCCCTGATCCGGATCACGGACCCAGGTTAGACATCCAGCACGACCAGAGTGGTATTTCAACGGCGACTCCACAACAACTGGCGTTGCTGCTTCACAGTCTCCCACCTATCCTACACAAGCCGAACCGAACACCAATATCAAGCTATAGTAAAGGTCCCGGGGTCTTTCCGTCCTGCTGCGCGAAACGAGCATCTTTACTCGTAATGCAATTTCACCGGGCCTATGGTTGAGACAGTCGAGAAGTCGTTACGCCATTCGTGCAGGTCGGAACTTACCCGACAAGGAATTTCGCTACCTTAGGATGGTTATAGTTACCACCGCCGTTTACTGGCGCTTAAGTTCTCAGCTTCGCCCCGACGAATCAGAGCTAACCGGTCCCCTTAACGTTCCAGCACCGGGCAGGCGTCAGTCCGTATACATCGCCTTACGGCTTCGCACGGACCTGTGTTTTTAGTAAACAGTCGCTTCTCGCTGGTCTCTGCGGCCACCCCCAGCTCAGGCAGCAAGTGCCATCACCAGGAGGGGCCCCCCTTCTCCCGAAGTTACGGGGGCATTTTGCCGAGTTCCTTAACCATAGTTCACCCGAACGCCTCGGTATTCTCTACCTGACCACCTGAGTCGGTTTGGGGTACGGGCCGCCATGAAACTCGCTAGAGGCTTTTCTCGACAGCATAGGATCATCCACTTCACCACAATCGGCTCGGCATCAGGTCTCAGGCACATGTCGCGCGGATTTGCCTACGCAACGCCCTACACCCTTACCCCGGGACAACCACCGCCCGGGCTGGACTACCTTCCTGCGTCACCCCATCGCTCAGCTACTACCCTGTTGGACCGGCGGCTCCACCACTCCCCTTTGTCCGAAGACTCCGGGGCGGCTTCACGGCCTTAGCATTCAGAGGTTCGCCGTTGGCGCTTCAAAGCGGGTACGGGAATATCAACCCGTTGTCCATCGACTACGCCTGTCGGCCTCGCCTTAGGTCCCGACTTACCCTGGGCAGATCAGCTTGACCCAGGAACCCTTGGTCAATCGGCGCAAGAGTTTCCCACTCTTGTATCGCTACTCATGCCTGCATTCTCACTCGTATACCGTCCACGACTCGATTCCTCGGCCGCTTCACCCGGCACACGACGCTCCCCTACCCATCCACAGCGCCGTTGGGCGTATTCTGTGAATGACACGACTTCGGTGGTGTACTTGAGCCCCGCTACATTGTCGGCGCGGAATCACTTGACCAGTGAGCTATTACGCACTCTTTCAAGGGTGGCTGCTTCTAAGCCAACCTCCTGGTTGTCTCTGCGACTCCACATCCTTTCCCACTTAGCACACGCTTAGGGACCTTAGTCGGTGTTCTGGGCTGTTTCCCTCTCGACCATGGAGCTTATCCCCCACAGTCTCACTGCCGCGCTCTCACTTACCGGCATTCGGAGTTTGGCTAAGGTCAGTAACCCGGTGAGGCCCATCGCCTATCCAGTGCTCTACCTCCGGCAAGAAACACGCGACGCTGCACCTAAATGCATTTCGGGGAGAACCAGCTATCACGGAGTTTGATTGGCCTTTCACCCCTAACCACAGGTCATCCCCCAGGTTTTCAACCCTGGTGGGTTCGGTCCTCCACACGGTCTTACCCGCGCTTCAACCTGCCCATGGCTAGATCACTCCGCTTCGGGTCTTGGGCATGCAACTGTATCGCCCTATTCGGACTCGCTTTCGCTACGGCTACCCCACACGGGTTAACCTCGCTACACACCGCAAACTCGCAGGCTCATTCTTCAAAAGGCACGCAGTCACGGCTGGCCGGCAAGCCGACCAACGACGCTCCCACGGCTTGTAGGCACACGGTTTCAGGTACTATTTCACTCCGCTCCCGCGGTACTTTTCACCATTCCCTCACGGTACTATCCGCTATCGGTCACCAGGGAATATTTAGGCTTAGCGGGTGGTCCCGCCAGATTCACACGGGATTTCTCGGGCCCCGTGCTACTTGGGTGTTCTTCAAGCGAGCCGTACAGATTTCGTCTACGGGGGTCTTACCCTCTACGCCGGACCTTTCGCATGTCCTTCGACTACCCATACGGTTTCTGACTCGCCGACCGGCCGGCAGACCGATCAAGAAAAATCCCACGACCCCTCAAGCGCAACCCCTGCCGGGTCTCACACGCTCAAGGTTTAGCCTCATCCGGTTTCGCTCGCCACTACTCCCGGAATCACGGTTG